>NZ_CACSJV010000026.1:0-42687 GCF_902706105.1 Curtobacterium sp. 18060
CCTCACCCTCTCCGGCGATTCCTACCGCACCCACGGCCGCCGCGACCTCATCAACCAGACCGAGAACAACTAAGCTCAACAACCCCAGAAGGGGTCCGCCCCAGTTCGGCACAAAGGGGTCCGTTCTACTTCGGCGTCAACAAACCCGACCCAACCCACCGGCCAGCTGACCTGCCCCGGTCCCGCTCGCCTGTTGACGATTTCTTGGAGGTACTGCTGATGATGCGTCTGGTTTCCCTACACCTCTCGAACGACCGGATCCTCTGGGGGCATGTCCTCCTCGAGGACACCGACGACCCGGCAGCGTCGATGGCGCGGATCATGATTGAACACAGCGACAAAGAGCCCGGTTACGAGCTCGTTGACCGGAACCGGCGGCATCTCACCGACCTGACCATCCCCGCAACACGCGAAGCGAACCGCATCGTCCAAACCCTGCTCATCCCCGCCTCCGAGATCGCGAAGCGGGAAAAAGCGGTCCGGGAAGTCATCCACTCCGGCTACCTCGAAGGGTTCCCGGACGACATGCCCTGGCAAGGCCAGTTGTGGATGTACGCCCGCGGTGAGATCAGCATCGACCAGCTCCAGGCCTACACCGACCAAGGCCGACAGATCGCAGGCGCACCCGGTGCCGCTCCTGCTGATGGTGCTGACGTGCCCGAGGAGTGGTGGCGGGCGACGCAGGCGCGCATCCGTCGGCACCTGCTGGAAGCGACTCTCACGGAAGCGGAAGCCGCCGCCGCGCTGCAGATCAGCGTTGATGAGGTCGGTGAATTGTTCGGGTCGAACCTGCTGACCAGCTTCGACCTCGACGGCGAAGAACGAATCCCCACCTGGCAGATCGTCCAACCCGCCCTCCCCGAGTTCGGCGACCCGGCCAGTCTCCTGCCGGGGCTTGACGTCCTCTTCGCGGCAGCGCCGCAGCGGCTACTCGACGCGGCCGCGATGACCGAGTTCATGACCACACCCCGGCAGTTCCTCAGCGTCGACGACGTGCCCCTGACACCGTTGGCCTGGATGCAGCAAGGACGGCCCGTCGCCACCGTCATCGCCTTGTTCCGCGGACGGCGGTGGCGGTGGTGACCACCCGACCGGAGCTGTTCCTGCTCACCGTCGCGTTCGACATGGCCGGCACCCACGGACACATGTACTTCCGGGACCCACCGGACTCCGAGCTCCGGCAGGTCCTCGTCAGTAGCACCGACAGCGACGGCGGCTACCGCTGTGAACCCGCACACGGTGACACCCGCGACGGGTGGGAGCCGTTCCTCACCGAAGCCCGCTGGCTCATCGCCCTCATCCGACCCGACACCCCAGAAGAGCGCCGCTGATGGGCCCAGCACTGCAATGGGTCGCCGACGCCTGGGCCGGACGACCGCAGATCACCCTCCCGTACGGGCTCGGCGAGACCGCGGACCTCACCGACGCCCTCGGAGTCCTCGCCCTCGCCCGCCTGCACGCGGTCGTGGAGTCGTACGACATGCTCCGCCTCGCCGACGGACGCCGAGCGCGCCTTCACACCGCCACTAAGAACCCCCGCACCGAACAGCACGACGACTCTGAACTGATCCTGCTGGTGCCGCGGGTGCTGTCACCGTCGCTGATCGCGCTCGCGGAACAGAACGCGAACGTCCTCCTCGTTGACGTCGAGCGACGGCGCGTTTGGGCAGACGGGAAGCAGCGGTTGGGTAGCAGGGATCGGTGGAAGGACGCCGCCCCGATCTACATCACGTTCGCTGTGGCACGGATGCTCGCCGTGAACGGGGCCACCTTCGACGAACTTGTCGAACGTGGAGGATTCATGCCGGGGCAGGTGGATGACGCACTCGCACGACTTGGCAAACGCGTGCACAGGACCAGCATCGGATGGGAATCCCGTCAGGTCGGCGGCCTCGTGGACTTTTCGATCGCGTGCTATCCCGGGGTGGGTGGAATCCGCGCGAGGTGGCGGTCAGCGTTGCCGATTCAGCATCAAGCAGAAGTTCTGATCGGTGCGGGCTGCCTGATGTCGGGCAGGTGGGCGACCGAACGCGACGCATCCCGGTTCCGGCCCGACCACGTTCCGCCGCCGTTCCGCCTCGTCGCCTACGCCCCGGCCGAGATCGACATGCCCGGACTCGGCTTCGAACCCGAAGACCACGACTACGCCGGCACCGAACTCATCATCCCCGCCGACCCCACCATCTTCCCCACCGCGAAAGCAGCCGGGTACAGCAACCACACGGACGACTTCATCACCGCCAACACACTCCTCCGCGCCGACACCCGCAACGACGACGACAACAAAGCCCTCCACGACATCCGCAACCGGCTCCAGTTCCTCGCCGACACTGTCTACGACCTCCGCTGGAATCTTCCATCGTGACCAACACCAAACCGAGATGAGGATCGACAACACGCTGGCAGCGTCAGGAGCCCTCGAGCTCCTGCCCTCCCTACTGCTGGCCCCGGACGCGGAGGCCGAGGAGGAGTTCTGGTACCGCGACAACGACACCCGCACAGCATGGGAGCCGCTCAACAACCTGCAGCAGGCGAAGGACATCGTCCGTGCACGCACCCCGCAGAACCCGTGGGCGGCGATCATGCGCACCTTCGACCTCGACGACGCCGGCACGTTCGGCAGCGTCAACACCTTCGAAGTCCTCGGCTGGGCCGACCGCGTGTACGTCTGCGGCGATGTCTCCAGAGTCGGTTACCAGTGGCGGTGGTCGTGCTGGCCCGTCACCGCACGACCAGACGGTGGCGCCCGGACCCGAGTCGGGCCGCGCTGGTACCAGGCCGACGTATACGAGGCGCAGGTCGTCACGGTCAACGACGCCATCACTCAGCTCGTTCCAGCACTGCATGCGGTCCCCGAGGCCCCGAATCAGGCGCCCGGGTTCCTGTGGCTGCCGCGAGAACTGGACGCGGCGTTGAATCAACACTTGCGGACACCGATCGACGGGTAGCCGATTGGGGCAACCGGGGAGACGTGCCCTCGAGTGGGGCATTGCAGCCGAGTCGAAAGCGTCCGTACGCTTCGATCGTGGCTGCCTTGCTCGTCGTCCTATGCGCATTGGTGATCGCGTACTTCGCCGTCCGCGCGCTCCGGCACCAATCGAAACGGGCTCCGCTTTCATCCACCCCGCCGGACACGACCTCGCAGCCAGCGAAGCCGAAGGTAGCGACCGGGGCGCCCGCTGCAACGCTGCAAGCGGCAGCACAAGAACGTCGGGAGCGTCACCCCGACTTCAGCGACGCCGAGGACCTCACGTCGCTGGCCGCTTCCCGGTTCCGAGTCAAGGGCACCTTCGCCTACGTGCCGGACCGGCACCGCCACTCCGTCGGCGGGCACGAGTACTGGCTCGTGCGCGAACCACGGAACCGACATGACAACAACGCCGTCGCCGTCTGGGACGCCACACGAAAAGTCGGCCACATCTCCGCAGCCAAGGCACGCCTGTTCGCACCAGAGCTTGACCGCATCGGCGCGGCAGCGTTCCGCGTTCGCGGCGAACCACCAACCGACCGGATCTCGCTCTTCGTTCACCTGCCGAACATCGCCGGCGTCCGCGGCCACCCACCCGTCAAACGGGAATCCCCCTGACCAGGGGCGCCCTGCGAACGCGATCCGCCACACTCCGTAAGGGGCCGCTTGACGGGCATCGGACTTCGCCGCATAGCTCCCCATGTGACTGACAACTCGCTTGAGAACTCGCGCTTCAACGCGGAGACCGCAGCCAAGCCCCTCACGCTGACCGGCGCCGCAGAACTCCTCGCACAGATGACCGTCGGTAGCGTCCTCGTGGTCAGCGAGACTCGCGACAACGCTCGCTTCGTCCTCCTCCGCACGGAGCACCATGGACGTCCGCACTGGTGGAGTGCCTTTCTAAACCGCCCCCTTCGTCAGCGACGCACTGTTCGACATCGCCGATCTCCTCGGACGCTCCGCCGCCCACGCGGTGCTCGTGGGGACAGGCTCTGACCGCTTGTTCGATCTACCCGACAACGCACCCGACGGTCCATACAGCTACACCGCCCGAGTACCCACCTGGCGCGGTGAGCTGCTTCTCGATCTCGGCCGCACAGCGCCAGATAGAACGGTCCTCGCCATCTACGCCGACGCGCAACCCTTCGCCGTCGTTGAACCGGGGCGAAACACGTGGAGCGTCGCCTCGGAGGGTTCGACCTCCCTGCTCACCGACGAGGCGCGGCAAGTACTTGTGGGACGTCGCTGCACGCTATTCAGCGTTTGACAGTGCGGATCAGCTCGACCGCTCCTCGGCTCGATGCCGCACCGCACTCCGCAACACCCATGCCGTCAGCTTCGTCTCGCCGCGACCCGCTTCCACCCAGACCGCATCACGAGTCATGCTTCGAGCGACCGCATCATCTCGGCGAATAAGCCTGTCCGGCAGCTGGAACCAGGCGTACACCGGCATCGGCTGCTCAAGCTCCCGCACGTCCTCGCCTCGCGCCTCTTCCTCAAGCGAGAACGGCTGCGGCGGCACCCAACGATTCGAACGACGACGACCCACGACACGGATCGTACGAACAGGCACCGACGCTTGGAATGCGACCGTATGACGCGCCCTTACTGAGATTCGTTCCGGACCACCTATGTGCGACGGAGCTGCCCGGCGCCACGTAGGACGGAACGGCTCACCGCCCCGAGTCAGCGAAGTGCCCAGCCAACGACCGGCTGTCGGGACGGAGTGAACGTCACCGCACCTCGTCAGTCTGCAAACGTGGATGACCTATGGTGTGAGCAGCTTTGCTCCGTGTCGTGAGTCGGACTTCGCTCCGTGTCGGGTTGGCCGGTTGCTACGGCTGCAGGAGCTCTCGCTCGATGCGTTCCGCGACGGCGTCCCGCATCGGTCGCACGTCGTCTGGCGACCAGGAGGTCGGGTCAGGGAACGACCACTCCAGGACCGTGCCGCGTGGTTCTGCAGGCAGCTCAAGGCCGGGCTTCATAAGGACGACGATGTCCGCCTGTTCGAGTAGGTCGGGCGTCACGCGCCGGGGTATGCGTCCGGTGATGTCGAGGCCGAGCTCGTCCACGGTCGCGGCGATCGAGGGGTTCAACTCGTCGGCTGGGCTGATGCCGGCGGAGGTGGCCGTGTACCGGTCGGGTGCGGCGAGTTCGAGGAGTGCTGCGCCGAGCTGGGAGCGGCCGGCGTTGTGCTTGCAGATGAACAGGACAGTGGGCTTCGTGGTCATGGACGCAGGTTCGGTCAGTTGGTGCAGCACGAGGTGTTGCCGGTAGCCGAGTCAGGCGGAGTGCAGCAGGCAGCGTCCTCAGCTGCGGGAGTGGCAGTGGCGGCCGGGGTGGTGCAGCAGGAGCTGCCACCGATGTCGGTGGAGCAGACACCCGTTTCGGGGAGGACGAGTTCGAGCTGTCGGGCTCCGGTGTGGTCTCCGGCGAGTTCGGCGGCGATGGAGCGGACCTGCTCGTAGCCGGTGAGGAGCAGGAACGTGGGTGCGCGGCCGTAGGACTTCATGCCGGCGATGAAGAAGTTCGGCTCAGGGTGCGCAAGCTCCGCGACACCGTGCGGGGGAACAGAGCCGCAGGAGTGCAGGTTCGGGTCGATCAGTGGTGCGAGGGCTCGTGGTGCTTCGACGATGTCGTCGAGGCCGAGGCGGATCTCGCGGAGCATGTCGAGGTCGGGTCGGAACCCGGTCGCGTTCACGATCACGTCGACCCTCACCTCGAACGGCTCTCCGGCACGTCGGCCGGTGACGGTGACCTGGTCGCCATCGGGTCGGACGTCGTCGATCTCGAACGACGCGATCTGCTGCACCTGACCGGACTCGACGAGCCCGTGGACGGTGGAGCCGAGCTGCCCGCGGGCAGCGAGCCCGTCGGCGGCGTCCGCTCCGAGCCGGGCGGTGCCCGGGTTACGAATCGCCCAGAGCACGTCGGTACCCGGCGCGGTCTTGGCGAGGCTGGCGAGCTTGATGAGTGTGTTTGCCGCGGAGTGGCCGGCACCGACGACGAGCACCCGACGACCGGCGAACCGGTCCCGGTCTGCGCCGAGGACGTCAGGCAGCGCGTGGACGACCCGGTCGCCGAGGTCCGCGGCAGGTGCAAGCCCAGCGGCGGTGAGGGGGTTCGGGGACGTGTAGGTGCCGGAGGTGTCGACGACCGCACGCGCGGTGACGTCGTGTGTCCCGTGGGCGGTGTGGAGGCGGAGCAGGAATGGGGTGTCGGCGCGGCCGGTGGAGCGGGTTCGGTCCATGCCGTGCCGTGACACGGCTTCCACGCGGGTGCCGTACTGGATCACCGGTGCGAGCTGCGGGGTCGCAGCTAGGGGTGCCAGGTACGTGTCGACAAGGTCGTGACCTGTGGGCAGCGATGACGCCCGGGGCGTTTCCCAGCCGGTGGCTTCCAGGAGACGCTGAGCGGCAGGGTCGATGACGTATTGCCACGGGGAGAACAGGCGAGTGTGCCCCCAGGCGCGGACGCTGGTCCCAACCGTCGGGCCAGCTTCGTAGACGACGACGTCGAGCCCCTGCTCGAGGAGGTGCGCGGCGGCAGCGAGGCCGACGGGGCCGGCACCGATGACGGCAACGGGGAGCCCGGCGAGGCGGTCCGCGTCGGTGCGGAGTGGGACGGTGAGGGTGAGCGTCATGGTCTGCGGCTTCCTTGTCGGTTACGCGGTTGCTTCGGTGGGCAGCAGCTCGGCGAGGAGCGTCTGGACGCGGTGCTTGATGTCGTCGCGGATGGGTCGGACGTCGTCGATGCCGCGGCCGGCGGGGTCGGTGAGGTCCCAGTCCTCGTACCGCTTTCCGGGGAAGATCGGGCACGCGTCGCCGCAGCCCATCGTGATGACGGCGTCGGAGTCGCGGACGGCGTCGGTGGTGAGGATCTTCGGCTGGTTGCCGGCGATGTCGATGCCGTCTTCGGCCATCGCTTGGATCGCGATCGGGTTGATCTGGTCCTTCGGCTCACTGCCTGCGGAGAGGACCTCGACGCGGTCGCCGCCGAGGGCCTGGGCGTAGCCGGCGGCCATCTGGGAGCGGCCGGCGTTGTGGACGCAGACGAACAGGATCGTGGGCTTGTCACTCATGGGTGTGTGTCTTTCCGGGTTCAGTGGATGAGGGTGAGCCAGCCGGCGAGGGCGGCGAGGGTGATGGCGAGGACGGGGATGGTGAGGACGATGCCGGTGCGGAAGTACTGCCCCCACCCGATGTGGATGCCCTTCTTCTCCAGCACGTGCAGCCACAGCAGCGTTGCGAGGGAGCCGATGGGGGTGATCTTCGGGCCGAGGTCGGAGCCGATCACGTTGGCGTAGACCATCACGTCGTGCGTCAGCCCGGTCGCTCCGGCACCGCTGATGGCGAGAGCGGCGATGAGGACGGTGGGCATGTTGTTCATCAGGGACGCGAGGATCGCGATGGTGAACCCGACGCCGAGCGCGGTGACGAGGACCCCGTGGTCACCGAACACGTCGAACAGCGTCGCGAGGTGGTCGGTGAGGCCCTGGTTCTGGAGGCCGTAGACGACGAGGTACATGCCGATGGAGAACAGCACGATCTGCCACGGCGCCTCCCGGATCGTCTTCCACACCGGAATCACCCGCCCCGACGGCGCCCCTGCTCCGCCACCAGCGGCACGGACGGTGGCGGTGCCGCCGGTGGTAACGAGGACCGGTGCAGACGCAGTGCGGGCGAAGAGGAATGCAGGCTGCCGGGCGGCAACGAGCACGATCACGACGGCACCGACACCGGCGACGGCTGCGAGGGGGACGCCGAGTGGGTCGGCGGCGAAGTAGCCGACGAGCAGCAGTGCCAGGACGACCCAGCCGGCGCGGAACGTCGCTCGGTCCTTCACCGCGGCGGCGGGGTTAGTGAGGGCGAGGACGTCATACCGCTTCGGGATGCTCCTGCCGAAGTAGGCCAGCAGCATGCCGAGGGACGCCAGGACCGAGACGATGCCGACGGGGATCATGACGGCGGCGTACTCGGCGAAGCCGAGGTGGAAGTAGTCGGCGGAGACGATGTTGACCAGGTTCGACACCACAAACGGCAGACTGCCGGTGTCGGCGATGAACCCGGTGGCGAGGATGAACCCCAGCGCTGCCTTCTGCGGCATGTTCAGGGCTCGGAGCATCCCGACGACGATCGGGGTGAGGATCAACGCGGCACCGTCGTTGGCGAACACCGCGGCGATGACGGCGCCGAGGCCCACGATGAGGACGAACAGCAGCCGTCCGTTGCCGCGGCCCCAACGGGCGACGTGGAGGGCCGCCCACTCGAAGAACCCGGCCTCGTCGAGGATCAACGAGATCAGCACCACCGCGACGAACGTCAGCGTCGCGTTCCACACGATCCCGACCACTGTCGGGACGTCGGAGAGGCCAACGACAGTGGTGGCGAGGGCGACGACGGCGCCGATGAGCGCGGTGTAGCCGATCGGGAAGCCCTTGGGCTGCCAGATCACCACCACGAGCGTCGCGACGAAGATCGCCGCCGCGACCACAGCCATCACCATCAGGCGGTCACCCCGGCCTGGTTCGCCGCTGCGGCGGCGCGTTCCCAGCCCTGCGCGGCGACCTGCACGGCGTCCCACGGGGATCCGAGCGGCGGCGTGTAGGAGAGGTCGAGATCGATGACGTCGTCCACGGTGAGCTCCGCGTAAAGGGCAGTGGCGAACGTGTCGATCCGCTTGCTGATCTCCGCAGTCCGCTGACCGACGATCTGCGCACCGAGGAGCCGGCCCGTGGACTGGTCGCCGGTGACGCTGATCGTCAGCGGCACCGCACCCGGGTAGTACCGCTTGTGGTCATCCGCCACCGTCACCCGCGTCAGCGGCGACACGTCCAGTGGGCCGGTCTCGTGCTGGCGGAGGCCGGTGCGGGCGGCGACGAGGTCGAACACCTTCACCACCTGCGTCCCCACGGAACCTGCGAAGACCTTGCTACCACCGAGCATGTTCTCCCCGGCGACGCGACCCTGCTTGTGCGCCGTCGTACCGAGCGGCAACCAGGTCGTGCCGAGGAGGCGGTGGTGCGTCACGACGCAGTCACCCGCAGCCCACACATGCGGCACCCCAGTCCGCATGGACGCGTCGACGACGATCGCGCCGGCCTGACCCAGCTGCACGCCGGCAGCGACAGCGAGGTCCGTGACCGGGCGGACACCGACACAGACCACGACGAGCGCAAACGTGCCCTCCGCATCACCGGACGTCGAGCTGGTGGCGACGCGCCACTCACCGCCGGCGGTTGGTGTGATCCCGGTGACGGTGGAACCAGTCAGGACGGTCGCGCCGTGGCGGCGGACCTCGGCGGTGACAAGGGAGCCGAGTTCTGGGTCGAGGGTGGAGAGCACTTCCGGGCCGCGCTGGATCAGCGTGGTGTCGAACCCACGGGCGACGAGCCCTTCGGTCATCTCCAGGCCGATGTAGCCGGCACCGACGACCGCGACCCGGCTCCCCGCCGGCAGCAGCTCGAGGGCAGCGACGACCTGCTCGGCATCAGTCATGGAGTGCAGCAGGTGAATGCCCGGCTCCCCGAACGGGACCCCAGCCGGACGCACCGGCTCGGCGCCGGTGCCGATCAGCAGCTCGTCGTAGGAGATCTCATCCTCGCCGGCGGGACCGATGACGGTCAGCAAGCGACGGTCGACGTCGACGGCGGAAGCCCACGTGGAGGAGCGGACGGTCATACCGGCGGCCTCGAGGTCGGCGCGGGAGCGGTGCGCGAGCGACGCTTCCGTGGCGACATCCCCGGACACCCAGTACGGGATACCGCAGATCGAGAAGTTCGGGAACTCATCCGCGAGCACCACCGTCACATCCGTCGACGGGTCGAGTTCACGGGCGCGGAGCGCCGCGGCAATGCCGGCGTCACTGCCACCGACGGCGAGGAGGTGAGTCATCAGGCTGGTCCTTCAAGGATCGAGCGGGAGCCGAAAGACGGCGCGTACATCGAAGCACGTCGATATCGATGAACGCAAATATAGACGCGTGTCGAAGTCCGTGGGAGGATGAGCCCATGACGATCGAGCTGCTTCCCATCCAGGACGTCACCGCGTGCTGCTCGCCAGTCACCACCGAGCCGATGGACCAGGCGTCCGCTGAGGTCCTGGCGAAGTCGCTCAAGGCGATCGCCGACCCGGCGCGGCTCCGGCTGATCTCGATGGTCGCCGCGCACGACGGCGCCGAGGCGTGCGTGTGCGACCTGCAGGAACCGCTCGGCCTGTCCCAGCCGACCGTGTCACACCATCTCAAGGTCCTCGTCGACGCCGGGATCCTCCACCGCGAGAAGCGCGGCACCTGGGCGTACTTCTCCCTAGTCCCCGGCGCCTTGGACACCCTCGCCGGGCTGATCACCGCCCCGACGAAGTAGCCCGACATGGCATCGCCACGGGTGCCGTCAGTGGTGCCCGTGAATGACGGCGCGGTCGACGCCGGCGCGTAGGACTGGAACCCCCCGTGCTCCCAGACGACGAAGAGTGGTGGACCAAGGAACGCGCTTGCCGCCACATCGGCATCACCGCGCGCACGTTCAACCGCTACATCGACGCAGGGGTGCTCGCCGTCAAGGTGAACGGAACCGTGTACGTGCAGAGAGGCCCGTTCCTGGCCGAGTACCGACGACGACTTGTCGCCCGCCGAGACTCGCGCTTCAAGAGCCAGCCGCCCGAAGAGCCCGACGATAGCCAGCCGCTCGGATCCGCGTAGTTGCAGGCCTGTCCGTTTCGGCAGTACGCTGAACCCGCGTCGAGCGTGTGCGCCCAAAAGCCGATCCCCACTGGGTCGGCTTTCTTCATGCCAGCTTCTGGCCGTACCATCGAGACGCTCGGGTGAAGTGCATCTCCTTCCGGAGTTGCGGTCACCCGCGACGCGCGCTACCACGCAGCAGAACTGCCTCATCAGCCGGACCCACTTGGGGCCGGCTTTTTTCATGCCCAGAATGAGGGTGAATCGCCCCTCGGTCTGGCGCAGCTTCTCCGCTCCTACGCACGGATGCCGTGAGCCGCCAAGTCCACCAGCGGCATTAGCGGCGCTGTCGGTCCTCATCGGCACCTCGAACCCCGCGCACCTCGCGCGGGCCTGGCGGACTTGGCCACGCCCTCAGGGAGGAAAGCCTGTGGCCGGTTTGTTCTGTGTCGTAGCTCTAGCTGTCAGATTCGTCGCGTAGCTCGCGACGTCGACGGGACTTACCGTTCGGTGCGCACGATTGCGGGCGGGGTCCAGCGCCCGTCGAGGACCTCGTCACCTGGCTCGTACATGCGCAGGACCGGACGGAATCGTCCCGCGGGGCTCGGCAACCAGTTCGCATCGGGCGACTCGGGCTGCTGGTGCGCGATGGTGACCGTGAGTGCACCGTCGGCGTCTTGGGCGACGTCCGGCGTGCGGTCGCCGATCGAGTAGCGGTTGATGGGGTTCGCGACGAGGAAGAAGTCCGGCACTCCGTACATCGTGAGTGACCAGAACGCACCCACCGGCGGCGGTGGTGCGAGGCGGAAGGTGTACTCGTGCGTGCCGTCGAGCTGGTCGCCGTGATCGTCGACGAACGTCATCACGTAGGCCGCTTCGTAGGCGTGGTTACCCCACAACCCGCCGAGCGCCGCACCGGCACGCTCGGCGTAGCGAACGGTCGGATCCTCGATGCGGAACCGCTCGTCGTCGAGCGCGCCGACCTCGAAGAAGTCGAGGTTGTAGTCGAACACGTGCAGCGTCATCTTCCAGCCGTTCACCTGCGGGCTGGAGCCGGACTCGAGGATCTGCCGCAGTCGGGCTGAGGCCCCCTCGAGTGCGGACGTCAGGGCCGCCACGGCGTCGTCGGGCAAACCAACGTACGGCGACGCCGCCGAATTCACGCCGAGCCCTGCGAAGGACCGTTGCACTGCGGCGTCACGCGGCGCCGGCGGGAACTGCTGCGACCAGACGCGGAAGCGCTCGAGGAACGCCAGCGCGTCCGGCACTTCCGGGTCGGGAACGGCCAGCCCGTGTGGTGCAGCATCAGGCGTGCGGGGAGTCAACGTCGTCGCGTCTTGGAGCGCGTGCACCGTCGGGAGGTCGGTGTCGCCGTCGACTGCCCACCGTCCGACGATGGAGGCAACCGTGGTCGGGAACCTGATGACCGTGTCGTCATCGTCAGGTTCGCCGTCCCAGTCCGGTGGCACGAGCAGGTAGTCGCCTGCGGCGGTGCCGGTGGCGCGGTGTCCGACGTAGGCGAAGTTGTTCGTCCAGGCATCGACGAACTGCAGCACGTAGTACCGCCCTGCCGTGTCGGGCACGTGCAACGTCACCGGCCCGCTGCTGAGGTCGACTTGAGCCATCGAGTAGAGCGTGTCGTTGTTGATCGTCACGAAGGTGTCATCGGGGCCGGCAAGGGTGCGTCCGTGACTGAATGTGTTGAACGCAGCGGCCGGTACTGCGCCGATGCCGTCCGTCGTGAACCGCAGCACCTGGAGCAGGTTGAACACCAAGGGGAACCCGTAGATGTACGCGTTCGTGACGAGCTGCACGTCGATGTCGCCTGTCAGGGGATCGTTCGATTCGGCCATGCCGCTGAGTCCATCCGCCGAGCCCGCCGAGGTCGCCACCCGAAACAGGTGGTCTTCCGTGCGGCGGCCGCCCAGCTGGTCGCAGGGAGTGCGGTGCAGATCACCACTCTCCTGGGGCGCCGGCCAGCGCAGAAGGCGGGGGCGAAGCTCGCCTTTAGAAGCCCCACCCCCTCGGCGCGGCACCTGACCGCCACCGTGACAGCGACAGTAGGCGGAGACCGCGGTAAGCGCGGCGACTGTCCACGAAGTTCTTGCCGAATGCCCGTCAGATGTGTCAGCATCGTCGTGCGTTCATAGTGCGCGCCCACAGCCGGTCCTCTGGATCGGCTTTTTTCATGCCCGGCCGCTCCGCTACTGTGAGACCCGCTCGGCACGCGTCTGCCCGGAATCTCCCGGGTGTCGCATCCGCTCTGTACGCTGACACTGAAGACAGCACGACCCTGCCTCTGGCCGGCCCTCTCGGGACCGGCTTTTTTCATGCCCTGATCTGAGTAGGGCATCCGTGGGAAGCGCTCGACGCTCCTGCTATCCGCCGCCGCACCTCGCTGCGCGTCGGCGCCCTCATGCCCCCACCCGAAGCCGGGTGGGTTCTGGCCACATCTGGCCAACCCCGAAGGAGGCATCATGCCCATCACCGACACGGTGGACATGCTGACGGCCTCCGGTGGTACCGCTGCCCTGACCGGCGTCATCGCCGTCGTCGGTGGCGTGCTCAGTGTCGTCCTGCCCAAGCAGGTCGTCGCACTGATCCAGCACGTCATCGATGTCATCGACGACCGCACGCTGGCCAAGGATCCCGAGCGCGCTCGCATCGTCGCAGACCTGCGTCGAGCACGCCGAGGGCAGAAGTAACCGCCGGCTCAAAAAGCCGTCCCTCATTCGGTCAGGAGAGCTCTGTCTGCCGGACGTATCAAAAACCTCCGATTCCGCTACAGCGGGCCGAGGTCGCGGTGAGACATCGGCGACAGCGGCGTGTCTTGTAGCGAAACCCAGTCCCGGAATCTACGTCCCGCTACTACCCCGTCCAACGAGTTTCGCTACGTTCTCTTCATGGGTCCTCGTTGTGAGCGGCAGCGCCTCATGGCCCGGTTCGGGCATCGTTCTTTGGCTTGTTAGCTGACGCCAATGACAAGAGTGCTGCGGGCGGCTTCGATGACGTCGTTGGTGATGACGTCGAGTTCGTTGATGCGGAGCACGCGTTGGATCTGCGGGAGGAGTCGTTCAAGGAGGCGGAAGTTACCGCGGGTGATCCGTTCGATGGCGGCGACGGCTTGGGCGTCGGTGAAGTCGTCAGGGTCGAGGGTGTGGCCGAGCTTTCGCCACTGGCGTTCGAGGACGAACAGCAGCTCGTCGTGGCCGAGTGGGCGGTACTGGTGTGCGAAGCCGAGACGGCTGTAGAGCTGCGGGTAGTGCGCGAATTGCTTCTCGATGCCGGGCATCCCGATCAAGATCAGCGCTGTGCCTGTGCGGTCGTACTGATCGCGGAGCCACTCGATCGCGGTGGCGGTAAGCCGTTCCGCTTCGTCGACGATGACGAGCTCGAGCTGGGACGGTGGTTGACCGTGGCGGTAGCTGACGGTGTGACCGATGAGTCGGAGGTGTTCCTCGACGAGGATGTTCGTGTGGCGTAGGTCGTAGTCGAGCTGGTCGCGAAGGGACCGCAGGGAAGCAGCGACCTGCGGCGTGTAGAAGACGGTGCGCGCTCGGTGGGCAGCGGCGTAGACCTTGAGGTCGCTTTCGGATCGAGGACCCCATTGCTTGATGAAGGGTCCGATGAGGTCCCAGTGTGCGTAGCGGCGGGCCGAGAGCGTCTTGCCGACGCCGGCGGCGCCGAAACAGATTCCGATGGTCTGTTGCTTGCGAACGGCGTCGGCGAACTCCGTGAATCGACGGTGTTCCTTGGTGACGACGAACTGGTTGGGCATCACTGGTCCTCCTCGTAGGTACGGAGCCTCCGTCGGCGCTGCTGAGATACGGGCTCGGACGGTGGCTCCTGCGCTGGCGGATGTTCGACGACAGCGATGCGTTCTTGGATCTGTCCGCGGAGCGCTCGGCGGTGCGCGTTTCTCGCGGCCTGGATCTGTTTGAGGGAGACGGTTTCGCTCTGGTGTTCCGGGTTGACTGCGGTGCAGAGGTAGATGTTGCGGTGGAACACGCGGATCTCGGTGATGTCTCGTGGGTCGTAGCGGATCGTCACTGTCGCCCCGACGAACGGTGCCAGTGTTGGTGACGTGTAGCGAAGGCCCTGGAAGCGGATGCCGTCGCGTTGCACGATCCGGGACGCCGGCACGGTCAGGAGAAATCCGTCGAGCTGTTCGAGGGAGTCGGGCATGCGGGCCAGCCAGCCGCCAGCGATCCATGCGTCCACCGGGGACTGTTTCGTTTCCCGGTGAATGCGAGTGTTGTAGCGGCCGATGAACGCCACGACAGCCGCATCGAGGCCAGCGAGGTCGAGGACTGGTGACGGAGCGGGCGTCTTCGTCGTCAGGTGGCCGGGCAGGCCGGTGAGCAGTTCCGTGTTGACGGTGCCAAAGAACCGCTCAATCTTTCCGCGGCCTTGCGGTCGACCGACTGCGGAGTGCACGATCCGAAGGTGCAGTGATCCGGCGGTTGCACTGAGTCGGTGGCTGGTGAAGTCGGACCCGTGGTCGACGTAGAGCACGTTGGGGATGCCGCAGATGGGCCAATCGGGTTGGACCTTGTGCCAGATCGCCTGCCGGAGAGCGAGCGCGGTGTTCGCCGCCGATGGCGCACCGAGGAACACCAGATACCCGCACACCGCTCGGGAGTAGTCGTCGAGGATGACGGTCAGCCAAGGACGAGCCGGCCTCCCGTCCGGGCCGACAATCAGGATGTCGAGCATCGTGTGATCGGCCTGCCAGACCGCGTTCGGCTGGTCCGCTCGACGCCGGAGGAGCAGCTCGTGTTTATCCCGGTACGATGCAGGCCCGTCGAGCGCCAGGGTCACCATCCCTGGGTCGAGAGCGCGCACGATGTTCTGCACGGTCGAGTACGACGGTGCATCGGCGTCGCGGCCAGCGCAGCGCTCGACCAGGCGCCGGTGGATGGTGGCGATCGAAGGTCGTGGCCGGGTCAGGGCCAGTGCCTCAACCAGAGCCACGAGATCCGGCGATGTGCGCCTGACCCCACGATCCAGGCGAACACTGTCGGAGAGCGCGTCGTAGCCGCCTGTTCGGTAGCGGGCGAGCCACCGCGTCAGGGTCCGACGCGGCACACCCGTTGTGCGGACGAGCTCGGCAAGCGGAATCGCGTCATCGACATGCAGTCGAAGGATTCGCCACCGCTCGTCCGCGTCCACGGTCGCTACATCGACGGGGAGGGCTTGGTGCGTCGAGCGGTCATGACCTCGGTGTGCTTCGCGAGCGTGCGGTAAATGGTCGTCCTGCTGACTCCGAGGACGTCTCCGATCTGCGCGACGGTCATGTCCTGCTGCTCGTACAACCGGCGCGCCGTTCGGACTTGGTCAGAGGACAGCCGCGGTGGACGCCCGCCGGTGCGGCCACGGGCGCGAGCCGCAGCAAGGCCGGCATTGGTGCGCTCCTTGATGAGGTCCCGTTCGAACTCCGCCAGGGCCGCGAACACGTGGAAGACGAGGCGGCCGCCGGGCGAGGTGGTGTCAATGGTCTCCTGCAGCGACCGGAATCCGACACCACGGTCCGCGAGGCCGTGCAGCTGGTCGATGAGGTGCCGGATCGAGCGCCCGAGTCGGTCGAGACGCCAGACGACGAGTGTGTCGCCGGGGCGGATCTGGTCGAGGAGCTTGTCGAGTTCTGGTCGGTGCTCGAGTGACCCAGACATGGTGTCGACGAATACGCGGAAGCAGCCGGCAGCGTTCAGCGCATCGACCTGCAATGACGCGTCCTGGTCGGTGGTGGATACACGCGCGTACCCGAGGAGGTGCCCCATGAAGAGAACGTAGCGAAACTCGACCAGGAGGGGTAGAGGCGACACGTAGATTCCGGGACTGAGTTCCGCTACAAGACACGCCGTCTCGCATATTGCCGGAGCGTCGGTTCGGACAGTTGTAGCGGAATGGTTCGTTATCGGCACATAGCTAGATCCGGGCTTTGCAGGGAGCCGCTGCGGGTGGTGCTCTCAACGATGGCGTCCGTTTGCCGGTGACGGGTGTGGCGTTGCCAGGACGGGGATGACGCGGGCGCAAGCGTGGAGGGTGAGGTGTCGCATGACGCTGTCGATGGCCATACCGCCGCTGGCGACCACGGCGCGGAGTTCGGGGAGCATCTCGAGCAGTCCGGCAAGTGAGCGACGGCCGCGCCCGATGTCGTCGGGTCGGACGGGAATCGGTGGTTCCCGCGAGGTGAGGGTTAGGCGCAGGATCTGGCGTCCCAGGAGTCCGGTTTCGGGCGGCCCGCTCGGAGCGGGGGTCGACGTGGTCGCGGGGAGGTCTTCGGTAGGTGCTGGCTGAGGCGAGGGGCAATATCGTGCACATGTGAGGTGGACACAGCAGCGGTGGGAACGGGTAATGCGGTGGCCGCTTGCGATCGCGGCGGGAGCGTTTCTTGCTGCGTATGCGGTGGAGGTGCTCGCCGATCATCACGGCCGCAGCGCGTTCGTGTCGGATGTTGTGATCAACGTCACGTGGGCGATGTTCGTGGTGGACTACCTCCTGACGCTCCTGTTGGCGCGTCATCGTGGTCGGTGGTTCGTGCACCATCTGGTGGACCTGGCCGCTCTTGCGTTGCCGTTCCTGAGGCCTTTACGGCTGTTGCGGCTCGCGCAGCTGTTCCGAGTCCTGCAGCGGAGCACCGGGGCTGCCGTTCGCGGGCGAGTGATCGTGTACGTGATTGTGACGACAGCTTTGCTGGTGTTCGTGTCCGCGTTAGCGATCCTCGATGTGGAACGGCATGCCGACGGCGCGACGATTGTGTCATTCGGGGATGCGCTGTGGTGGGCGTTGGTCACGATCACGACCGTTGGGTACGGTGATCTGACCCCGGTGACCGAGACAGGTCGGTTGATCGCCGCGGGAGTGATGATCAGTGGCATCGCGCTGCTGGGTGTAGTTACCGCGACAATCGCGAGCTGGATCATTGATCAGGTCGGTCGACGTGACGACGAAGCACAGATCGCGACCCGGCGTGAACTACGTGAACTGTCTGCCGAGATCCGGTCGCTGCCGGAGGAGCTGCAGCAACGTCGACCGCCGTCGGGTGAATGATTCCCTGCCACGGTGTCCAGATCGTTCCGTGGCGTCATAGTAAGAGTGAGATCGGGTCTTCAAGGAGGCTGGTGAGCGTCTGTAGGTATTGAGCGGCGAGGGCGCCGTCGATGACGCGATGGTCTGCGGAGAGCGTGAGGCGGATCCTGTGGCGGACGACGAGGTTGCCGTCGTGTACGGCAGCGTCCGCCGTCGCTGCTCCAACGGCGAGGATTGCGCTTTCGGGCGGGTTGATGATGGCGGTGAAGGACTCCGCGCCGAACATGCCGAGGTTACTGACGGTGAACGTGCCGCCGGTCATGTCGGCGGGTTGCAGTTTCCGATCCGCCGCACGGGCGCTGAAGGATCGGCTGGCGGCGCTGATGCTGCTGACGCTTCTGGTGTCGGCATGTGTCATGACCGGGACAACGAGGCCGGCCGGCGCGGCCATCGCGATCCCGATGTTCACTGCAGTGTGCTGCGTGATCGCAGGATCCGGGTCGTCTTGGTAGGAGACGTTGATGGCCGGGTGCGCGGCCAGGGCGAGGGCTGCGGCCTTGACGATGAAGTCGTTGAGGCTGACTTTCGCGGTGTCTTGTCTGATCCGTGATGCGTTCACCATGGTGCGCAGATCAATGAGGGCGTCAGCGTCGGCGACGGCGGTGACGGTGAAGTGCGGAATGGTGCGGGCGCTCTCGGTGAGTCGGCGAGCGATCACCTTCCGCGTCCCGGTCATCGGCGTCGTCACGTCCGCGTCGGTGTCTTGCTGATGGTGTGTGGAGGCGCTGCCAGGCACGGGGAGCGTTGCCGTCGACGGGACATCGTGCTCTAAAGCTGCAGCACTCTGGTCCGCGTCGATGATGGCTTCGACATCAGCCCTGACAAGGCGGCCGCCGGGGCCCGATCCGTGAACGGTGGCGATGTCGACGTGGTGTTCGCGAGCGAGTTTGCGTGCCAGTGGGGACGCGAACGCGATGTGCTCTGCCGGCGCGGGTATGCCTTCGGAGCGTTCACGCTGTTGCGGCTCCACGGGGGGATCTTCCGATGTGCGTGCGGGGTGGTCGTGCTCGGATGATGTGTCGAACGCGGGAGCGGGGACGAACGTTGGAGTGGTCGGCGATGTGTGCTCATCGGCGGGCGAGTCCGCGCGTTGGCCATCCGCCGGGCTGAGCGCGGGGCCGGAACCGTCGTCGAGCGTCGCGATGGGAGTCCCTATCGCAACGTTCTCTCCTTCGGGAACGAGGATCTCCGTCAAGGTGCCAGCGTCGTAGGCTTCGTATTCCATGGTGGCTTTGTCGGTTTCGATCTCGACGAGGATGTCGCCGACTTCGACGATGTCGCCGGGGTGCTTGTGCCAGGCGGAGATGGCGCCTTCTTCCATCGTGTCCGACAGCCGCGGCATGGTGATCTGGATCATCGGGACGTTCCGTTCCGGTCGGAGGCGCGCCAGCCGACCGCGTGGAGGGTTTCGTGGACGGCGGTAATCGCGTCCTCGAGCGCGGGAAGGGCCACCGTTTCGAGGGGCTTGGCGTATGGCAGGGGAACTTCGGCCATCGCGACGCGGCGGACTGGTGCGTCGAGGTCGTCGAAGGCGCCGTCGGAGATCGACGCGGCAAGCTCCGCGCCGATGCCGTAAGTGAGCCAGTCGTCTTCAAGGACGACCGCGGCGTGGGTCTTCCGCACGGAACGGATCACGGTCTCGCGATCGAGTGGGCGGAGGCTTCGCAGGTCGATGACTTCGGCGTCGATGCCGTCCTCGGCGAGCCGTGTTGCTGCTTGCCGCGCCAGGTGCGCGGTGCGTGAGTAGCCGATGAGCGTGACGTCAGACCCGACGCGGCTGACAGCGGCGCGACCAATTTCGACGTCGTCGACGTCATCGGGTACGTCGTCCTTGATGTTGTAGAGGGCGAGGTTCTCGAGGAACAGCACCGGGTCGTCGTCCCGGATCGACGCACGCAGGAGCGTACGTGCGTCCGCTGGGGTGGACGGTGCGACGACTTTCATACCGGGTACGAACGCGTAGTACAGCTCCACGTTCTGCGAGTGCGTTGCACCGAGCTGTTGACCGCCGCCACCTGGTGTGCGGATCACTAGCGGTACGCGGCTCTGCCCGCCGAACATGCCGTAGATCTTCGCGGCGTGGTTGACGATCTGATCGAGTGCGAGGAGGGAGAAGTTGATGGTCATGATCTCCACCACCGGTCGCAGTCCGAGCATCGCGGCACCGATCGCGGCACCGGTGAACCCTTCTTCCGCGATTGGGGTGTCGCGGACACGGCGTGGCCCGAACTCCTCGAGCAGCCCCTGAGTGATTTTGTACGACCCTTCGAATATCCCGATCTCTTCGCCGAGCAGGAGCACGTTCTCGTCCGCGAGGAGTTCCTCGCGGAGCGTCATCCGGAGCGCGTCCCGGTAGCTCATCACAGTCATCGGGTCTGCTCCTGACTTGTCGTGGCGGGATAGTTCGTGTCAGTGGGCGGTGGGAACAGCGGCTGTGCAGGGAGCCGGCGCGTGTCGTTCGGGACCGGTGTGGCGTAGGTGTAGTCGAACAGGGTGCTGGGGTCCGGGTGGGCGCTGTTCGCGGCGTAGTCCGCTGCCGCGGTGGCTGCAGCGATGGCGGCGGCGTCCATGGCGGCGGCGGCATCGTCGTCGATGATCTCTGCGGCGATCAGCGCCGCCCGGTAGGCGGCGACCGGGTCGTGCTCGCGGAGCGCTTCCGTTTCGCTGTCGGTGCGGTACTTCGCCGGGTCCACCACCGAATGGCCTTTCAAGCGTTCGGTGGTGAGTTCCAGCAGGAACGGCTCATTTCGACGCGCTGACGCGAGTGCGCGGGTCATCGCTTGCTGCACGGTGACCGGGTGCAGCCCGTCGGCGCGTTCGGCGGCCATCCGGTAGGAGGCAGCGCGCTTGTACAGTTTCGGTTCCGCGGAGGCGTGTTCGACGGTCGTGCCCATCCCGAGCTGGTTGTTGATGATGACGTACACGATCGGCAGATGCCACAGCGCGGCGAGGTTCAACGACTCGTGGAACGCGCCGATGTTCGTCGTCCCGTCTCCGAGCGTGCACACCACGACCTCGTCGCCGCCGCGGTAGTCGATCGCGAGGGCTGCCCCGGTGGCGAGCGGGATTTGCCCGCCGACGATCCCATAGCCGCCGAGGAGCCTCGCGGTGAGGTCGAACATGTGCATGGAGCCGCCCCAACCACTGGAAACCCCGTCGACGCGGCCGTACAACTCCGCCATCACCCGGTTCGGGTCGATTCCGCGGCCGATCGCGTACCCGTGCTCCCGGTAGTTGGTGAACAGGTAATCCATCGGCTGCATCGCGGTCGTGATCCCGGCGACCGCAGCCTCCTCGCCGAGATTCAGGTGGCAGTATCCACCGATCAGGGCTTGCGTGTAGGCGCGGGCGGCGCGTTCCTCGAACCGCCGCACTCGGAGCATCAAGGACAGCAGCTCAGCTTGTTGCTCTTCGGGGATGTTGTCGGGCTCTTGCGTCGGCGTTGTGCGGGAGGTCATAACGGTCTGCTGCTCCTTTGCGCAATTGCCCATCCGACCCGTAACGCATTCACGGCGCGGAGGTGTTGTTCGGCCCGGTGCCGACCGTTGGCCGGTGAGGGGTGTGGCGCGGCGATCACCGGTAGCACAGTCGGGGCGTCTGTCATGGTGAGGTACCGCATGACGCCGTCCAGCGCCGTGGCTCCGAAGGTGACGATCGCGGCCAGTTGCGGAAGCGAGGCAAGGAGCGTCGACAGCGCGGGGATGCTTTCCACCAGATCTGCTCGCGTGGGTCTTCTCGCGAGTTCCCACGGCACGATATTCCACCGCAGGTACGCCGTACGCGGCAGCCCAGATTCCGCACGCGCGCGCCTGAACGCAGCCACTGTCGGGCCGGGATTGTCCTCGCTGCAGATCGCACCCGCGCCGACCGCGATCGTGGCGGGACCGGGCGATTCCATCAGCACCAGGACCTGGGATTCGACCCCACCGGAGTGAGCGTCGAAGCCCGGCACGAATCGCCTGGTCCCATCCGGTGCGAGCCGCCACATCTCCGCCAACCCGTTCAGCGACCGAACATCCGCCGGTGCGAACGTCCGACCGGTGTCGCGCACAGCGGCGGCAGCATCACGTGGTGATCGCCGCATCAAGCTGGCTTCGGGGGCGCGAGGAGGGTGCCGCGGATGACGGAGCCGTGGAAGGTGCGGACGGCAACAGTGATCCACGCGGCGACGAGGCCGGCGTAGTACAGGACGGCGAGGCCAGCGACGACGGTGAGTCCGGAGTGCAGGGCCAGGCCGTTCAGGCCGGTGACGCAGGTGCCGACGGGGAACGTGAACGACCACCAGGTCAGGCTGAACGGGAGGTGCTGCTTCGCGGTGCGGATGGTGATGGCGAGGGCGATGACGGTCCACAGCAGCGCGAAGCCGAGCATCGCGAACCCGTACACCAGCGCCACGACCAGCAGGGCATGCGCGGTACTCGCATCGACAACGGTGGGGGCGTTCGAGGCGAGGAGGTTCACGGCGGTGATCGACTGCCCGACCGGCCCGAGGACGATCCACAGAGTCGGGACCATGCCGGCGGCGCCGACCTTGTGCTGCGCGAGACGGTTCCAGATCAGGGTGATCACGACCAGGGACGTGATGAGGCTGAGGCCGAAGAAGCCGTAGCAGGCCCACAGCAGCGTCTCCCGTGCCTGTCCGGCGGGGGCGTAGGACAGGAGGAGCGCTCCGGTGGAGGCGGACACCATCGGCGGGACGATCGGCATCAGCCAACCGCCGAACGCGGAGTCGGGTTTGTTCTCGTGGCGGGTGAACGCCAGGTACGGCACGAGCACTGCCGTGAGCAGTCCTCCGATGGTGCCGATGGTCCAGAGGACCCAGTCGATGGTGACGGCGGCGGGGAGGCCGATCCAGTCCTTGCCGAGCAGGATCGTGCCTGCACCGACGGTGAGAAACGCCATTGGCGGGGCGCCGTAGAAGTGCGAGATGACCGGGTGCAGGTGGTGCTTCGCCGCGGTGTCCCGGTAGCGCACCCAATGCAGGACCGTCGCGATGGTGAGGGCGATGAGCAGGATCGCAGCGATTGCCCACACCACCGTCGCGCCAGTGCGCAGCCCTGGGAACTGCAGCGGGAGTGATGCAGCGGCGACGGCGACGATGCCGGTGCCCATGATGGATGCGAACCAGTTCGGAGTCAGGTTCGACACGATATGCCCTGGCCGATCGAGCTCTCGGAACACCGTGCGCCGCTTTGGGGCACCGTGCCGCTTGGTCGTGCTGGGTGCCGGTGCGGTCTGGGTGGTCATGCAGGCAGTCTGACCCCGACCTCGGGCGGGGTGGAACCACGAACTGTTTCGGGGTGGCACAATCATGGTTTGTGAAACGTCGTGTGACGGACCGGAAGCTGGATCTCGACACGTTGGACGTGCTGCAGCGTGTCTCGGAGTCGGGCTCGTTGTCGATGGCTGCGAGCCAGTTGGGCATCACTCAACAGGCGGTGTCAGCGCGGATTGCGGCGGCGGAGCGGATGGTCGGGGTGCAGCTGGTGGTGCGTTCCTCGTCGGGTTCGTGGCTCACCGATGCTGGGGCGACGGTGATGGAGCTTGCCGCACCGGTGTTGGATGCGGCAGCACGATTGGAGGCAGGTGTGCATGCACTGCGGCTGCCATCGGGCACGATCACGGTTGCCGCGTCGCAAACGATCGCGGAGTTGATGTTGCCGGAGTGGTTGTTGCGCTCCCGTCGTGCGGCGCCGGAGATCAGTGTGCGCATGTTGGCGGGGAACAGCACCGACGTGATCGGGTACGTCCGCACCGGCGCCGCTGACATCGGGTTCGTTGAGGGGCCACACACGCCGGTGGATCTTCATGCGATGCCGGTTGCGGACGATGAGCTCACGGTGGTCGTTGCGGCAGAGCATCCATGGGCGTCAGCGGCGTCTGTGACGGCGGCGGATGTCGCCGCGACACCGCTGCTGGTGCGCGAGCAGGGATCGGGCACGCGCGCTGTCGTGGAAGGGTGGTTGCGTGACCAGGGGTTGACGATGGTGGAACCGGCGGCGCAGCTTGATACCACCGCGGTGATTCGCGCGAACGTTCGCTCAGGCGTGGCGCCGGCGGTGATGAGTGTCCGTTCGGTACGTGCGGATGTCGACGCTGGGGTCCTCGTGCGGGTCCCGGTCGATGGCCCATCACCGCTTCGGCGGTTTACCGCGATCTGGTCGACGCCGCCATCAGCCGCGACCGCGGCGTTCCTGCACACCGCAACCCACCCGGTGTAGTCGTCTGCTGGCGAACCGGAGCTGGCGGCCACGGCTTCGCGGGGTTGTCATATTGCGCACGCGTCGTTCCATTCACGGAATGGTGTGTTGGGGTTGGAAACGTCGATGATGGCGTTCGCTGCGGATCGCGGTTCGTCTCGTTGCGTGAACGCCTGCGCGGCTCCGACATCACGGATGGGCGCGCGGACAATGCCGGTACTGGCCCAGATCGTCCAGTCCCAGAGCCCTCGAGCGGGCACTTGCAACAGTCCCCATCCGGTCACGATGAGCACGTCCGCTCCTACCGGGTCGCTGCGGAAGGGAATCGCCACATCCGCTCGTGCTCCCATCGCGGTGATGACCGAAGTGATCGTCTCGTGTTGCACGGCGTAGCCAGCTGCAGTGACCGCGTCACCGAGCGCCGTCGCAACCGCGTGCACGGCGTCGACGGAATCACCATCGACCGCGATGATCGATCGCCGGCCGGCGTACTGCGTGCTCCACTGATGCACCACGTCGCGGTACACGCTGGCGATGGTGTGGGGGGGTCATTGGTGCTCCCTTATGTGGCGGCGGGTGTCGGGGACGGATCAAACGGCATGCAGCAGCGGAACGAACAGTGCTGCGGCAGCGATCAAGACGACGAGGGAGACGCCGGTGAGCAGCAGCCGCTTCTGCCGGCGGGGTTGCCCATCTGGTGCGTCGCCCCACACGCTCGCCCGGACGGTGATCTGGTGCGCATCGCCGACCAGACGGCGGATCGTCGGATCGGACAGGTCCAACAGTCCGTTGCGGGCATTGGCCGAGATCTGCGCAGCTTCCCGCATGCTCATCGACATCCGCGACACGCTCCGATCACGTTCCGCGTCGTTGGCACTGAATCGTCTGCGAGACCGACTCGTCCGTTGCATCAGAACGTCTGCCCGTTCTCGTCGCCAACCTGCTTGACAGAATTGCCATGCACCACGGGGCCATCCGGAGCATCTGTGAATGGGCCGCGCCCGATCGGGATGCCAGCCTCAGGGTGATTCAGGTCGAACGCCGGGGACTCCGACCGGATCCTGGGGATCGAGGTGAAGTTGTGTCGCGGCACCGGACACTGGGTTGCCCACTCGAGGGAGCGACCGTACCCCCATGGGTCATTGACCTGCACCTTGGGTGCCTTCCGAGCCGTGATGTAGATATTGAACAGGAATGGCAGGAATGAGATCCCGAGCAGTATCGACCCGATCGTGGAGACCTGGTTCAGCCAGGTGAACCCGTCCTGCGGCAAGTAGGTCGCGTAACGGCGGGGCATGCCGATCACGCCGAGCCAGTGCTGCACGAGGAACGTGGTGTGGAACCCGAGGAACAGTAACCAGAAGTGGATCTTGCCGAGCCGTTCGTTGAGCATCTTCCCGGTCCACTTCGGCCACCAGAAGTAGAAACCGCCGAACATTGCAAACACGACGGTGCCGAACACGACGTAGTGGAAGTGGGCGACGACGAAGTAGCTGTCGGAGAGGTGGAAGTCCAACGGCGGAGACGACAGGATCACGCCGGTAAGGCCACCAAAGGTGAAGGTAATGAGAAACCCGACAGCCCAGAGCATCGGTGTTTCGAATGTCACCGAGCCGCGCCACATGGTGCCGATCCAGTTGAAGATCTTCACCCCGGTCGGGACTGCGATCAGCATCGTCATCAGTGAGAAGAACGGCAGCAGGACGCTGCCGGTGACGTACATGTGGTGTGCCCACACGGTCACCGACAAGGCTCCGATAGAGATGGTGGCGTAAATCAGTGTCTTGTAGCCGAAAATCGGCTTTCGGCTGAACACGGGCATGATCTCGGAGATGATGCCGAAGAACGGCAACGCGATGATGTACACCTCGGGGTGCCCGAAGAACCAGAACATGTGCTGCCACAGCAGCGCTCCACCGTTGGCGGGATTGAAGATCTGCGCGTCGAAGACACGGTCGAGGCCGAGGCCGAAGAGGGCAGCGGCCAATACCGGGAACGCGATCAGTACCAGCAGCGCAGTTACCAGGACGGTCCAGGAGAAGATCGACATGCGGAACATCGTCATGCCGGGGGCACGCATGCAGATGATGGTGGTGATGAAGTTGACCGACCCGAGGATTGATGCGAATCCGACGAGGATGAGCCCGAACACCCACAGGGTGCCACCGAGGCCTGGCGTGAAGGTCGTGTCCGACAGTGGCGCGTACGCGGTCCACCCGAACGATGCTGCACCCTGCGGAGTCAGGAAACCGCCCACAGTGATGAGGCCGCCGAACAGGTAGATCCAGTACGAAAAGGCGTTCAGTCGGGGAAACGCGACATCCGGCGCGCCGAGGTGCAGCGGCATGATCGCGTTCGCAAAACCCGAGAACAACGGTGTCGCGAACAGCAGCAGCATGATCGTGCCGTGCATGGTGAACAGTTGGTTGTACTGCTCCTTTGTCGCCACGATTTGGAGGCCCGGTTCGAACAGTTGCGCGCGGATCACGAGGGCCATGACGCCGGCGAGGAGGAAGAACATGAATGAGGTCATCATGTATAGGTAGCCGATGACTTTGTGGTCGGTGGAGGTGATCCACCGGACAATGATGTTTCCTTTTGCGCCGGTCCGGGGCGCATCGAACACGGGCACCCCGGTGTCGGTGGTGCGCGGGGTTGTGGCGGTCATGAGCTGCCTTTCGACATGCAGTGCAGAGACTGGTTGGGCGAATTCTGCCGGCTCGCTGGGGTCACACGAATAGGACGGCAGCGATCAGGCACGCACTGGGGCTGGCATGAGCCCAGCAGCGCTAGCAGGCTGGCGGTGACGCACCCGGGTCGTGGCATGTGACTGCACCACCTGCTCAGCTTCGGTGACGACGTCGGCGACTGCCTGGTCGTGCATGTCGAATGCATCCGTCGCGACGTAACACCGGCTGCGAGCCGTTCCGTTGAGCGGTCCACCCGAACGTTGATTGGGGCGCATCAGCATGGCTCTCCTGTTCGTGGAAGCGTTCCTGCCGATCTTCCTCGCCGCTCGGGCGGTCGGCAACGGAGATTCGGTTGTGACCACACAACGGCGTGTTGTGTGCGGCGGCGGTTGCGACGCGCAGCGGGCGACTTCCATGCCACCGAGCATCATCGGCACGGTGCACTGGTCGGCACGGTGCACTGGTCCGTGTCGTGGTGTCAGCTCGGCGGAACCGGGCCGGGGTTCACTCGAGCGAACCTGCGTCGGGAGGAAGGGGCGGCGGCGGACTGAGTTTCCTCTGTGCCGGCTGCCGGTGCCGCGCGGGATTTCCGGGTGTCAGCGTGGTCGCGTGGGGCGGGTTGCAACGGGAGCGAGCCAGGCGGTGAGTGCGGTGGCCACGATGCTGCCAGCGCCGATGATGACGGCGAGGACGACGATCTGGAATCGTCCGGCCTCGATGGGCGAAACCCCACCGAAGACCGCGCCGACGAACGCTCCGGGAAGCGTGACCAGCCCGGTCGTTTTCGTCTGGTCCACTGTTGGCACCAATGCTGCGCCGATCGCTCGGCGGACCTGGTCGACGGTGGCCTGCCGTGGCTGCGCTCCAAGGGCGAGCCACCCTTCGACTTCGTCCCATCGGTCATCGACGAGTTCGACGAATCGCCTTCCGGATAAGGTCGAGATCGTCATTGTGTTCCCGATCACGATGCCTCCGATCGCGAGAACGTATCGCGGGGTGAGCGCGATGGCCCCGGTTCCGAAGACGAGTACGCCGGCGACCATGATTCCTGCAGCCATGCACGTCGCGACTGGGACAATGCGAGCGCGGAGCGTGCCGAGCCGTCGAGCTGAGGTAATGGCCGCGACCGTGAACATCACCAAGAGCGCGATGGTGATCAGCGCCGGCGAGCGGATGATCCCTGTCAGCAGCACGCTGATCGCAGCCAACTGCAACACCCCCCGCCCAACTGCGAATGCTGGAGCCCACGGTGAGGGTGCGCGCACTGCCAGCAACACCGCCGCCGTAACACCGACGAGAGTGACCACGCCGACGAGAGTGCGGACGGCTTCATCGGAATTGATCAACTCGCTCCTTCCACCGGCGGCCGCCACGCGCTCAGGTTGCAGGCGTACCCAGATCGGGAAGAAAAGAAGGTGTGTCCGGCCAAGGCGCGCGTCCCCTTGCCCTCGGGCAGGACCGCCCGCCTGAGCATCGTTGATTCGGTCCGCCGGATCGCCGGGAGCATGCCGACTATTGGTCACCGCCCTGTCTGCCAAAGTCGACGAGAAAGATGAAGATGCGTTGCCCATCACGCATCTCGTGCGTCATCTCCCGGATCGTACCGATCTGACCATCGCGCGTGAGCGCCTGCTGCAGCGCCGGGACCTGCACAAGATGGTTCACGTCTACGTCGAACCACTCCACATGGTGCGCGTCAACATCGGATGCCATCCAGTCATCTGCTGGTGCGCTTCGGTCCCACCCGTACTGATGCGTCTCCACTGGAGACCATTTCACGATGCGCTGCATTGTCGCTCACCGCTGCCCGATCAAGCCGTAGGGCAGTCCCGGGTGCTGCTCGGCGATTTCGGTGAGCCGGTTGTACTTTGCGACCCGTTCCCCGCGGGCGGGTGCGCCCGACTTGATCTGCCCAGTACCGGTTCCGACGACGAGGTCGGCGATGAACGTGTCCGTGGTCTCCCCGGAACGGTGGGAGACCATGCTGGCCATCCCGATGCTGGTGGCGGTGGCGATCGCACCGAGGGTCTGGGAGACCGTACCGATCTGGTTCGGCTTGATCAGTGCCGCGTTCGTCAGGTGTTGCTCGCCGCCGTCGCGGATGCGCTGGGGGTCGGTGACGTAGAGGTCGTCGCCGACGGTCTGGATCCGGTCACCGAGCGCCGCTTGCATGCGGCGGAACCCCTCATGGTCGTCCTCAGCGAACCCGTCTTCGATGCTGCGGATCGGGTACGTGTCGATGAGCTGCCGGTAGTAGTCGACCAGCCCGTCCCGGTCGAGGCTGTCGTCGAGCATCCGGTACGAGCCGTCTCCGAGGGAGAACTCGTTCGCGGCCGGATCGAGGGCGATCGCCACCTGGTCGACGCCCGGCTCGTAGCCTGCGGCGCGGATCGCGGTGACCAGCAGGTCGAGCGCTTCCTCGGGTGCAGCGATCGATGGTGCGAAGCCGCCCTCGTCGCCGAGGCCGAGGCTACCGAACCGGTCCCGTACCAGGCCCGCGAGGGCGTGGTAGACGTCCGCGCCGATGCGGACAGCGTCGGCCATCGTTGAGGCGTTGACGGGGGCGATCATGAACTCCTGGAAGTCCAGCTTGTTCGCTGCGTGCGCGCCGCCGTTGAGGACGTTGAAGTGCGGGACCGGCATCCGCGGCGTCGAGCCGGTGATCTCGGCGATCCACTGCCAGAGTGGGAGGTCCGCGGCGTGTGCGAGGGCCCGGGAGGCGGCGATGGAGGTTGCGACGACGCTGTTCGCGCCGAGCCGGCGGTACCCGGTGGTGCCGTCGAGTTCGGCGAGGGCGGCGTCGACCTGTCCGATCGCGGACCAGGACCGGCCGGTGAGCAGGCCCGCGATGTCGGTGTTGATCAGGTGGAGCGCCTGGGTGATGTCGCGGCCACCGAACGCTGTTCCGCCGTCGCGGAGCTCGACGGCTTCGTGGGCGCCGGTGGATGCGCCCGCGGGGGCGTCGCCGGTGACGGTGCGGCCGTCGTCGAGTTCGAGCAGGACGCGGACGGTCGGGTAGCCGCGGGAGTCGAGGATGCGGGTGCCGTGGACGGCGTCGATGGTGACGGGGTGGTCGCGGTGGGTGACGTACTCGCCCTGGTGGGCTCCGTGGTGGTGGATGCCGCTGATGTAGTCGTTCATGGTGACGCTCCTTCTGGTCGGGTCATGCGTCGTGGTCGTGCGGATGGAAGGGAAAGCCGCGGGGAGGCGGAGGGGACGACCTGCTGGCGATCACTCAGCGCCAGTGCCTCCCCGCGGCGGTCAAGGGGCCCGTGGATCACGGGTGTCGGGTGTGGGCTTCCTGTGCGGTGCGGATGACGGCTTCGGCAGCAGGACGGTTGGCCCACCCGTTGGTGGTGACGTGCTTGCCGTGTTCGATCTCCTTGTAGTGGGAGAAGAAGTGCTCGATCTCGATGAGGGTGTGCTCCGGGACGTCGCTGATGTCCTGCAGGTCTTCGAACCGGTCGTCGCCGGCGGGGACGGCGAGGATCTTGTCGTCGCCGCCGTTCTCGTCGACCATGCGGAGCATCCCGATCGGCCGGACCGTGATGACGACGCCCGGGAACGTCGGTCGGGGCAGCAGCACGAGCGCGTCGAGGGGGTCGCCGTCATCGCCGAGCGTGTCATCGATGGAGCCGTAGTCCTGGGGGAACACCATGCTGGTGAACACGGCCCGGTCGAGCCGGATCCGGCCGGTGGTGTGGTCGACTTCGTACTTGTTGCCGCTGCCGCGGGGAACCTCGATCGTGACGTCGAACAGCATGGGAAGGCCCGTTCCAGGATGTGGGGTGGCGGTCACAGCAGACCGCCAAGGAGGATGCCGGCGATGGCTGCCGCGACCGAGAGGACGAGCATCCCGAGACCGTTGACGGCTGCGGCGGTGATCCGGCCGCTGCGGGCGAGGCGGACCGTTTCGAAGTTGGCGGTACTGAACGTGGTGTAGCCGCCCATCACCCCGGTGCCGAGCACCGCCACGGGGGCTGCGCCGAGGTGACTGGCGGCGCCGACGATGAGCCCGAGCAGCAGCGACCCGGTGATGTTGATCGTCAACGTGCCGACGGGGAGCCGGAACTCCCGGCCGGTGTTGATCAGCCCGTCGAGGAGGAACCGGCCGGCAGCGCCCACGCCGCCACCGGCCGCGACCGCGAGGAGGATGCCGGCGTTCATGCGGACACCGTCCGGGGGCGGAACCAGCCGGCGACCACCAGTCCGACCGCGGTCGCGATCGCACCGGCTATGACGGTCAGTAGCGCGTACCCGGTGCCGGCGAGACCGTGGCCGGTGAGGAACAGTGCGGCGGTGGACTCAGCGAGGGTGCTGTAGGTGGTGAAGCCGCCGAGCACTCCCGTGCCGAGCAGCAGACGCAGGACACGGCGGCGGCCCGCGTCGGGACCGCGATGCGCCAACGCTTCCAGGAGCACCCCGAGCAGCAGCGCTCCGCTGATGTTGATCCAGAAGATCGACCAGCTCACCCCGCCGTCTGCTGGGAGCAGCGCACTGATCACGTCGCGCAGGAGTGTGCCGACCGTGCCACCGACCGCGACGAGGCCGACGTACCGCCACCGCAGGTGCACGGGCCGCATGGCCGTTGCGGGGTCGGAGACGTCCACATCCGGGTCGGAGGGGAGCTGATCATCGGGCATCGGGGTGTCCGTTCGGGTGGTCATGTTCCGCCTTCTGCCGCGACCAGCGCCGCGGCGTGGTGCGCTGCTACCGGATCCAGGAACGCCCCACCACGCGGGACGAGAGCACCCGTCGGCGTAAGCTCATACTGCAGCGGCTGCCCCGTGGGCAGGTTCAGTGCGTGCAGTTCCGGCTCCGTGAGGTCGTCGATGCACGCGCACATGGCGCGGAGCGAGTTGCCGTGCGCGACGACGAGGACGCTCCGACCCGACCGCACCATCGGTAGAAGTCGGTCCTGCAGCACGGGTCGGACCCGATCGATGACATCGGAGAGGGCCTCGGTGCGTCGGAGGGCAGCGTCTGACAGGTCGCGCAGCGCGGAACTTGACCGCAGCGCCGTCCACACTTGCAGGGACATCGCCGGTGGTGCGCCGTTCCGGGACCTGCGGATTCGGGTGTATTCGTCGTCGCCGAGCGTTCGGCGGGCATCGGTCTTGGTCATCCCGGTGAGTGCGCCGTAGTTGCGTTCGTTGAGCTGCCAGACCTTCTCCGTCGGGATGGCGATGCCGAGGGTGTCGAGGACCAGTTCCGCAGTGTGCACGGTGCGTTGCAGCGTCGACGTGAGCACCTGGTCCGGCAAGATGCCTGCTGCCTGCAGGAGCCGCCCCGCGGTCACGGCTTGCTGGACACCCTCGACGGTCAACGGTTCGTCGCGGAGGCCGGTGAAGGTGCCGGCCCGGTTCGCGGTGCTTTCCCCGTGGCGCAGCAGCACCAGCCGGCCCGTCACGACGCATCCCACGGCAGGGCGCTCTCGAACCCGACCGGAGCGTGTGGGACGACCACGACGGGACGGTGCTGCTGGTGCGTCAGGCGGGCGGCGACGGAACCGTTCAAGAACTCCGCAACCCGGCGTCGGCCCGTCTGCGACCCGACGACGATCATTACCGCGTCACGTTGCTCCGCCACCGCCGCCAACGCCCGGCTTGGATCTCCAACCCGAGTGAGGATCTCCACCCGGACCGACCGTGCTGCAGCGAGATCGTGGATGACGGCGACGTCGCGGTCGGGCAGCTGCTGCGGTTCGGTGTCCGCCGTGTCCGGATCGATCGGTTCGATGATCTCCGAACCGTCCCGACGAGTTCCTGCGTTCAGCAGCGCCGGATCCACCGCAACACACACTACCGACGCACCGAAATGCTTCGCGATCAGCGTGGCAACGCCGACAACGCTCTCTACCTGCCCGGACTGTACGCCGGCAACGATCGTGCGGGCGGAGTCTGCCTCGACCATGTCTTCTCCCTATCTCGGGCACGCTGACGCGCGCCGTGCTGAGATAGGGACTGTTGTCGACAGGTGTCGAGGTTGGGTCCGGCAAGCCCCACTACCGGGTCCGAAGACACCACCAGTATGCACCCACCACCACGCACCACGCACCACGACAGGAAAGTCCCTCCGGCTTCTGCGGAAGGGGTACGGCCTCTGAACGGTACGGCCACGCGACGCATACCCCTGTGCTGATCAATCACCCAGCCGCCACAGACAGCACATACCCCCAGGGGGTACAGTGCCATTAAATCTACCTTGCACTGTGACGTGCTCAACGCTGCAGCTCGACACTCCGACACTCACCGACCTGATCGAAAGACTGATGCTCACCACCACCGCCTCCCCGCGTCGCCGGCTGCTGTTGCAGGCCGTAGCGACGTTGGCGCTGCTGCTGCTGGTCGGGTTCACGGTCCTGATGCACACGATGGCCGGCCACGAGCACCCGATGGCAGCTCCCGCCGCCACCACCGAGCACGTCCATGCCGTCGCAAACCGCCACGGGGAGCATGCCGCTCCCGCGGCCGCGGTGCTGACGGTCCTCACCGACGCCGGCTGTGACAGCGGCCTGTGCGCGCTGATGTGCTCGCTGATGGGGATGGCGTGCGCGCTGACGATCGCCCTGTTCGCATGGGCGCTAGTGCGCGCACGGACCGGCGGCGTCCTCGCGCTGCTGTCGCGACTGCTTGCGCTGGCTGACCGGCTGCCGCGCCACATCGCAGCACCGAAACCACCGTCACTGACGGCACTGCAGATCATCCGCATCTGATCCTCCCCCTGCGGGACCACACCGCCGCAGGGCGGCTCCCGCATGCCCAGAACCGGGAGGCATCCGCCTGCCCGGACCAATTGACGCATACACGGGAACGGACCTTCCATGCACACCACCACGACCACGCGCATCCTCGCGATCGCCGCCTCGCTCACCCTCGGCCTGACCCTCGCGAGCTGCTCCACCAACAACAGCAGCTCCGACGCGGGCTCGTCCGCCTCGTCGAGATCGGCCGCGTCGGCGCACAACGACCAGGACGTGATGTTCGCGCAGATGATGCTGCCGCACCACGAGCAGGCCGTCGAGATGAGCGACGTGCTCCTCGCCAAGGGCGACGGTGTTGACCCCAACGTCGCCACCCTGGCGAAGCAGATCAAGGCCGAGCAGGGTCCGGAGATCACTCAGCTCACCAGCTGGCTGCAGGGCTGGGGTGAGCCCACGGAGTCGGAGCACCCTGGGTCGGGGCACTCCATGTCCGGGATGATGTCCGATTCCGACATGACCGACCTTGACCAGGCATCCGCGAAGGACGCCGGGAAGCTGTTCCTGCAGCAGATGGTCCAGCACCACGAGGGCGCCGTCGATATGGCCAGGAGCGAAGTCGACAAGGGCAAGAACACCGACGCGGTCGCGATGGCGAAGTCAATCGTGTCGAGCCAGACCGAGCAGATCACGCAGATGAAGGACATGCTCGCGTCCAAGTGACCGGTTCTTCCCCGTTCGTGACCACCCTGTCGCGGCAGAATATGCCCGCGACGTGAAGAAGCAGGTGTATATGTTCGTGATCAACGCAGTCGGTGACGCCCTAGTAGCAGCCGGCTCGATGGGGTGGGAGATCCTCTGGCCCCTCATCCTCGGCTTCACCCTCTCCGGCATCATCCAAGCCGTCGTCCGCACCGACCAGATCACCAAGCTCATGCGCGACGACTCCCCCCGAGCGATCAGCGTCGCAACCGGCCTGGGCGCACTGTCCTCGTCCTGCTCCTACGCCGCCGTCGCCCTCGCACGGGCGCTCTTCCGCAAGGGCGCGAGCCTGTCGTCGGCCATGGCGTTCGAGGTCGCCTCCACGAACCTCGTCGTCGAGCTCGGTCTGATCCTCGCGTTCGTCATGGGCTGGCAGTTCACCGCAGCGGAGTTCGTCGGCGGACCGCTGATGATCATCCTCATCGCCCTCGGGTTCCGGCTCTGGATGCGCGGGAAGATCGTCGACGCCGCCCGCGAACAGGCCGACAAGGGCCTCGCCGGCGCGATGGAGGGCCACGCAGCCATGGACATGTCCGTGCAGGGCGACCAGGGCTTCTGGCGGCGACTGTTCTCGAGGCCCGGGCTCACGAGCGTGTCGCAGTACTTCGTCATGGACTGGGCATCCGTCATCCGCGACATCGTCATCGGCCTACTCATCGCCGGCGCCTTCGACGCCTGGGTCCCGAAGGCGTGGCTGCAAGCACTGTTCCTCGAGGGACACCCGACGCTCGCGTTCCTGATCGACCCGCTCATCGGACCGATCCTGGCGATGGTGAGCTTCGTCTGCTCCGTCGGCAACGTCCCCCTCGCAGCGGTCCTCTGGAACGGTGGGATCAGCTTCGGCGGTGTGATCAGCTTCATCTTCGCCGACCTGATCATCATCCCGATCATCATCATCTACCGGAAGTACTACGGCTGGAAAGCAGCCCTCCGCATCACCGGGATCTTCTACGGCGCCATGGTCCTCGCCGGCTACGCCGTCGAACTGCTCTTCACCCCGCTGCACCTTATCCCCACGAACCGGCACCTCACCATCGTGACGACCTCGATCAGCTGGAACTACACCACCTGGCTCAACATCGTGTTCCTGCTCGTCGCGGCGTTCCTGCTCGTCGTCTTCACCCGCAGCGGCTCATGGCCCATGCTCCGCATGATGAGTGACCACCCCGATACCCACGACCAGGCAAACGCCAAGCACAGCCAGCCCTGACCCGACCGGCCACGCCGACAGGGCAAGCTAGGCCACACAGCATTGTCGGAATCACGCCACAAAGCGTTCCCAGCCACATGCGAACCCCCGCGGCGTCCTGTCCTTCATGCCCTTCTCCGCCAAGGAGCAGGAGATCATGCGTTCGCGAGGGGTACAGTTCATCGCATCTTCCCCGATCAACACGGACAGCGGAGCCAATCAAGAGATCGGCAGGCTTCAGGTGCGTCACCTTGTCGAGAGAGGGCATCGCACCATCGCCTTCGCCCGCCTCCGCGACGCACGCCAGGACGTCTTCGGCGACGAGCGCGAGTCGGGGATTCGCGACGAGTGTCGAGACCAGGGCTTGCCTGAACCGACGATCGTGCGCCTCGGCGTGGACCGAGATGAGGCGTTGGTCGCCCTGGACGCTCTCCCGTCGGCTCCCGTCGGGATCGCCTGTTACAACGATGACGTTGCGACCGCACTTCTGTCGGCGGCAACCACTCGGGGCCGCCAGGTTCCGCAGGATATCGCTCTGATCGGCATGGATAACACGCCGATCTCGCAAGTCATCGTGCCCCGCCTGACGACGATCGACTACCCAGCATCCGAGGCCGCCCACCTCACGGTCGCCGGGTTCCTAGCCGCGCTGACGGGCGAGCCGATGCAGGAATCGGATCTCCACCTCGACATCAGGGTCGTAGAGGGCGCAACCACATAGCTGCGGCATCGGCGGTGACCTCGCCCCGCGGCACGTCGCACGCTGCCCGACGCTCGGACCCTTGACGCATCATCATCGGCCCGTCAACGTCGGTCTCGCCGACGCTTCAGTTCGGCTGCTACTTCCGATCCTCGAACGACTCGGTCCCCTCCGCCGAGACGAACGGCCTCCGCCGATCAGACCGACCCCTAGGCGGGCAGACCAACTGGGGAGGACGCCGACGAAAGTCCCACCCTCAAACGAGGCGGTTGCGCGCAGAGCCTGTCGCCGAACGGTCCTCGCGACATCCTCGGTGAGCAGGCGACCGTTTCCGCGAACAATCACGGTTGCTCGGCGGACGACAATCAAGACCATCGCGGCTGGAGTATTAAACACTGTCACGAAGCTCGTCGCCGGGGCAAGAAACGACATGATCTGGTGCAGGGAGACACGATCTGGACTCGACCGACAACACGATCGAGTAACGAGGTAGCGGCGAACCGCGAGAACATCCCGTGGAACGCCACCGTGATGGTGTTGAGCTCCACGAAGCTCCCGTGCTCACTCAAGGTGGAAGTGGCTCCGGCCGAGAACGGACTAGCGCGTCAGTGGTGCAACAAGTCGGATGCACGCCGTTGACCTACTTCCGCTTCGTCTTCGAACGGCCTGCCCTTCGGGCAAGGCGATGGCAGTCTTTGCAGCCGACCGAGCCCTCCGCCACATGATTGTCGGGGCGTTCCTGGAAGTCCCCATGGAGCGGGCAGATCACCGTGACGTAAGTCTTCTGGTCGATGAAGACGACCTTCGCGTAGTCGTACTTGTCGCCGTGCCGGTTGGTTGCACATTGGATGAAACGCTGCGTGCGCAACTCCTGGTTGGCGTTGCGGAAGCCCTTGCAGTCCCGGCATCCCTGGCCACGCTGCGGGCCCCAGGGCGTTTCGCGGACTCGGCGGTGCTCGCGCGGGGTTTGCTCGAAGGGCCCGTGGTCGGGGCAGATGATGGTGACCTTGGTATCGCCGTTGACGTAGCTGCGTTCGACGTGCGCGTAGTCGTATCGGCCTTTGTGCAGCTTCGTCGCGAAGTCGATGAACTCGGCGGCTCGTTCTTCACGGGTGGCGGTGCGGTAGTCCAAGGGGCCCTCCAGGAGTCGTAGTCCTGGAGCTATGCCGGCACGCCCGAACCAGCCGGGAAAGGCGCCGAGCACCCGTCCCTCGAGACCTGGTCGATCTTCTTCTCGGCGTTCCTTACGTCAGGGTGAGGCCGTCAGGCATAGCCGTGGCATGCCTTCGCTCCCTGCCGCCGTTCGAGCGGCGCTCCGCTCACCGAGTTCAACCGAGCACCTTGTCATGCCGAACCAGGAGTCTGTCGCGTCCGCGACCGCCCTGGGGCGACCGATGGGCGCCGCCTTCGGTCGTCCGTTCCCACGTCAAGGTCCCGTCGAGCACTGCTCGCACATCCAATGTTGGGAACGCGAGCCGCTCAGCCTCGGGGACTCAACGCTCGGGGCCAGAAGCTCGAACGCAGACAAGGGGACTCTTGTCGCGCAGCTTCGCCCGGAGCCCCTTCACGCGATGCGGAAGTATCGGAGCCAGTCGGTTCCCGCCGACAGGTGGGCCAGCATCGAGCCGTTCGTACTGGACGCTGTCGCACTCGTCGCGCCCGCGTGCGCGTACCTTGCTGAACGGCTCATGGTCGCGGTGACTCCATACGTCGACTGGGTCGTGCACGTCAACGGGATGCAGAAGGTCGCCAACGTGTTCCACCCGGTGCTGATCCGCCGGTACATCTCCCGCGACGACCTCAACCTCAAGGACAAGACACGCCGCGATTACCGGTCCTTCCTGCTCCGGATCTCGGAGGTCGTCCTCCCCCACGAAGGTCCGATCGAGTTTGCGCCGTTGAACGGGCAGTCCGTCACAGCCCCGTACACCGACCTCGAACTGAACCTGCTCGAGTCCTGGGCGCGGGGGCAGTCAACGGCACTGCGACGTCGAGGTGCTGGCGCGGTCCTTGCCCTAGGTGCAGGTGCTGGGCTGGACCCGTGGGAGATGCAGCACCTTCGACGCAGCGACGTGCACGTTGACCGTGACGGAGCGCTCGTCAACGTACAGGGCGGAACGCCGAGGTTGGTGCCCGTGCTCGAACGATGGGAGCAGCTCCTCATCGACTCCCTCACGGACGTGCCGGACAACGCATGGGTACTCGGCGGGTCGAACAAGAAAACGACCTACAACTTCGTCACACCGTTCATCAACCACACCGACTTCGGCAACGAACCGAAGCCAGTCCCGACGCGAATGCGCGCTACCTGGATCACCACGCACCTTGCTGCCGGCACGCACGCCGCCGAACTCATGGCTGCCGGCGGACTGCGCAAGCCCGAGCACTTGGTCACGTCCCTCCGGCACATTCCGACGATGAACGCTTCCGAGCACCGTCGACGGATCCTCGCCGAGGCCCGCGAAGTTCGGTAACGCCTTCAGAGGACACGGAACCGAGCCGCCCGGAGCTGCTGCTCGCGTTCCGGCAGCAGGCGGCCGCGGGCGTGCTGGGCTCGTTGCTGGGCGACCCACCGTCCGATCGTCACCTCCGTCTGGTCGGCCGCGCGACGACGCGGCGGTCGCTGATGATCAGCCCAGAACTGCTGGTGCGCGGCGAGCATCGCGGACCACTGCGCGTCCCGGGGGTTCCAGGCGAACCCCGGCACCGCTTCAAGTCGTCGAACCTGGTACGAGCAGTAGCCACCCGCAGCGCCGACCTGCCGGAAGTAGGTGAGGGCGTCGACGAGGCTCTGCTCGGCGGTGGCAGGGCGCGGACGGGTCGAGTCGGCGCGGGGCATCCGTCCGCGCCTGCCGACGAAGTCGTCAAGGTCGTGCACTCGGTCGATCCAGCGTCGCACGAAAGGTTCGACCTCGACGGCGTCATCGGTGTCGGCCAGGTAGAACGCAACGCCGCGCCGCTGGTCGAGGGTGAGCGTCAGGGCTGGCTGCGCTGCGTGGTCGGCATACTCGCCGTGGAGCGCTGCGAGCGCCGTGGTCGGGGTGGGCATGTGGTCCTCTCCGAGGCCGGCGGTCGGCCTCGGAGGGGGTATGCGCGGAACGGGCGTGATCTTGGAGGACGCGCGGGTCGCAGACGAGCGGGGTCCGCAAACAGGACCAATCCGGCCGCGAAGATCACTACGTTTTCTGAGTCCCCGAAGCAGAGAGCCGCCCGGATCGCATGCACATGGCCAGCGTCACGCGTACGACGCCGACGCTGACGCCGCATGCGCTGGCAAGCGGCGACACGCCCGGGGTGACGCGACCGTTCGCATGCGCGGCAACCCCGGCAGATCCGCGCGGGCATGCGGATCGGACGGCAGCGAGATCAAAATCTGGGACGCGTTCCCACAGCTCATCCCACTTCGCCTGCATAGGCCGGGCATGCCTAGCCAGATCCCCCGGTCACCGCGTCAGTACATCACCGCGATGCTGCGCGCCCTCCTGTCGTTCCTCACGCGCGGAGGAACACCGGTGAAGTACGTTCCGACGTTCGCGGAGGACCGATGGGACGTTGTCCGGGAATTCGTGGTCAGCGCAGTCGCCGAGGCGGCAGCGTCCATTGCTCAGCCCGCCGACCGACTCATCGTCATTGCGGCACCGTTCGTCGACTGGGTCGTTAACGTCAACGGATACCCGGCGAAGACCGCCGTCGTGTTCCACCCCGTCATCATCCGGCGCTACATCACCCGCACCGACGTCACCTGGTCGGACACCACGCGTCGCACATACCGGTCCTCTCTGATGCGCATGTCCGAGGTCCTCGTCGGCGAGGTGCCGCTGAAGTTCGCACCGACGACTCCGCAGAACACCGCAGCACCCTACGACGACCTAGACCTGCACCTCCTCGAGAGCTGGGCGACGGGCCAGTCGACCGCGGCGCGGCGCCGCAGCGCCGGCGTCGTCCTCGCACTCTGCACTGGAGCGGGGCTCAAAGCGAACGAGCTCCTCCAGACCCGCCGCCGCGACATCCTCGCTGACGCCGGCGGTGTCCTCGTCACTGTCAACCCGGGAGCCCGGACCGTTCCGCTCCTGGCCCGCTTCGAAACGCTCCTGCTCAACTCCATCGCCGAGGTCGAGCCGGAGCACTGGGTGTTCGGATCCCCGAAGCGCGTCAAGCACGGCATCAGCACGCTCACCACGTTTCTCTACGACACCGATCGTGGCAACGAGCCAGACCCCGTCACCACCCGCATGCGGAACACGTGGCTCATCACCCACCTCATCGCCGGCACCAACATGCGTGCCCTGATGACCGCCGCCGGTGTCACGAAGTTCGAGCACCTCGACCAGCTCGTCGCCCACGTTCCCGCGCCCGACACTGCTTCCTACCGTCGTCAGCTCCGTGCGGAGGTCGCACGATGACCGCGCCGAAGCCGAAGCATCACGACTTCGACGACGCCGAACGGTGGATGCAGGACGACTTCGGCATGAAGATGTCGACATACATCCGCATCGGTCAGGCCTTCCCCCTTGAGCTGGCGACGTTCGAGACCGTCCGCCTGTTCGACAGAGCGTGCATTCGAGCGCGCATCGAGCGCTGGAAAGCGGAAGACCGGACATCCGACCGAGGCCGGAAGGCGTTGATGTCGGAGACCTCCGTGCTCATGCTGATGTTCATCACGATGCGAGCTCGGCGGAGCGTCAGCATCCAGCAGATGACGGAAGTCGCGATGTCCCTGACGACGTCACAGCGTGAAGCAATCGGCATCCTGAAGTTCACCCCACACCAGGACACCCTCTACCGCCGCATCTGGGAGGCAATCAAGCGGCTCCGGAAGCTCATCGACCGACACCCCGGCCCTCGCCGCAACACTATGACCGACGCAGAACGCGCGGCGGCCATTGCGGAGCTGCGCGACCCGGTGGAGATGGCGAAGCGCGCAGCCCGCATGCTCGAACTCACGAACCAGCTGATCGAAGGATCTGTCCAGTTCCTCAACCGTGAAGTTCGCCGGCGATTCAAGGGCGCGATTGCCATCGATGCCACATTCGCGGAAGTCTCGGGCAAGCAGAAGAGTGCCAAAAACATCAAGCCGGGCGACAAGGTCTCCACGAACTACGACTGCGGTTGGTACGGCCGCCAGGGCAGCCACGACCCTGACCATGACGGTGGCGATAAGTACGCGTTCGGATGGGAGCTCGAGTACGCGGTCATGACCCGCGACCCGAACGAGACTGAGGCGAGCTATCCCCTGCTCTTTCTCTCGACCAGCGGTCACAAGCCTGGCGCTCTCACAGGGCACGGCTTGTTCCTCTACCAGTCTGCCGTCGAACGCGGTCACCCCATCAAGACCGTTGTCGGCGACCGCGCCTACTTCCCAGGAGCGAAGCCCGAGGACTTGCAGCGCCCTCTCGCGCAAGCAGGCGTCAAGGTCGTCATGGACTACAAGAACGAGGAAGAAGAGCTCGGTCAGCAAGCGTTCTACGCAAGCGCCGATGGCCGGCACAACCTGGTCATGGTCACGGGTAGCTGGCACCTGCGGTTCATGCCAGCCGCCCTCATCGACGCCGAGAAGACCTACCTCGACTACCTCAAGACCATCACGAGCAAGCCCGAGGCCGAGCGTTCCATACTTCGAGACGAAGCCCATGCGCTTCTCCGTCAGCGCCGCAAGGAGCGCTCCCGCTACCGGCTCATCCCCCGTAGCGGTTACGACGCCACCGGCGCGCGCCAGTACTCCTACCCGGAGTTCACCGACCCGAAGGTCTACGACGCAGAGTCCGACACCTGGATCGACGTTGTCATCCCGGGCAAGACCGTGAAAGTCCCTGGGGTTCTCAGCGACAAGAACGGCGACAAGAACCAGAACCACCTCAAGTACGGTCAGGAGTACGAGTACAAGTCCGATGTGTGGCGCGCCTGGTTCGGCAAGCGTAACAACGTCGAGAACGGCAATTCGTGTCTCAAGGACGCGGACCGCGAGGCGCTCGGGGTTCCGATGAAGCGACGCATGCGTGGCCCCTGGATCGTCGAGATGGCCGGCGCCATGGCAGCAGCGAGCGCCAACATCTCCCGCATCATCGACTGGCTCAAGGCCCGCCTCGCTCTCCGTGGGATGAACCGCATGAACCGCTCGAGCGCCGCGCTCTTCGAGCCCGGCCTCGAAAGCCTCACGGTCGAAGAGCACGATCGTCGCAACCCGTTCAACCGACTTGCAGAGATAGAGCAACTCAGACTCATCGCGTAGCGCACTGCTCGCTCCGAACTGAACATCGACCCTCCTGACGGCCGCCCCGGCCGCGGTACCCCCTGCCCGTTTGTCGGGCAGGGGGTGCTGTCGTTGGCACAGAGCACCTTGGGCCAAGGGGTGCAGTCGCATTCGACGTCTCGCAGTTCGTCCCCGGGGTGCTCAATCCGGTTTTCACGGCACCAAGCTCCCCCAGCCGCGAAAAGTCTCAAACCGAACGCCGAAAACTCGGATCACCCCGATAACGCTCAATATGGATTCGAACCTGGATCTCACGGTGTTGAGCCGTGGCTTGGATCGACTGTGGCAACCTTGATCGACAGCTCGGCTCGCGGGCTTCCTCTCGTGCGCTGGGTCTATCCCTGTCTCTTATACCCATCTCCGAGCCCACGAGACGTAGAGGAATCTCGTATGCCGTCTTCTGCTTGAAAAAAAAAAATAATAATATATTAAAGATTATAATATGTTGGTTTAAAAAGA
>NZ_CACSJV010000027.1:0-42404 GCF_902706105.1 Curtobacterium sp. 18060
CGTGGGCTCGGAGAGGTGTATAAGAGACAGGAAATGGTCGGGTCCGTGGTGCTGACTCGACCATTTCTGCTCACGAAGCGCGCGTGGTCACTCCTCCACACGGGAGGCCCGGGGCACGTTGTGCACGGAAGGTGCGTTCGCGCGTGTGGACCTTGCGCGGGGGCGCGAGTGTGGACGGCATGCGAGCACGCCCACTTCCACCCCGGCTCCGGTACCGGTCGTTCGACGTCAGGGCCGCCGACCGTGCGGGTGTCAGCCGCCAACGACTCCGACGGCGAGACCTGTTCCGGCCGACCCGATCGATCCGCTGGGCGCGTGGACGCCCACCCGACGGCGTCGAACGGATCCGGGCGTTCCGGTCGATCCTGCTGCCCGGACAGTTCGTCAGCCACCTCTCGGCAGCCGTGCTGTGGGAGCTGCCGGTGCCCGTCGGCGCCGCAGGGCCGGTGCACATCACGAGTCTGATCCCCGCGGCCCAACCACGTCGGACCGGAGTCGTCGGACACCGCATCACCGCTGACCGGGCTGCCGTCGCCGAGCGCTGGGGGATGCCCGTGAGCACTCCGGCGGCGCTGTGGGTCGACTGCGGTGCGCTCCTGAGCATCGACCAGCTCGTTGCACTGGGCGATGCGATCGTAACGATCCGGCGGTGTGCAACGACGATCGACGACCTGCGCGGAGCGCTCGACCGGGCCGGGGCGCGCGCAGGAGTCCGGAAGCTGCGGGTGGCGCTCGAGCTCGTGCGGGTCGGGGCGGGCTCGCCGCGGGAGACCCTGGCGCGACTGACGATCGTGCGTGCCGGATTGCCCGAGCCGGAGCTGCAGGTCGACGTGCTCGACCAGGCCGGGCGCTTCGTGGGGCGTGTCGACATGGCGTACCCGCAGCAGCGCATCGTGATCGAGTACGAGGGGGACCAGCACCGGACCGACGCCGAGCAGTGGGGGCGTGATCTGCGGCGCTACCGCGATCTCGAACAGCTCGGCTGGGCGGTCGTCCGGTGGACGAAGTCGGACCTGGGCGTGCACGTGTCCGGCGCCGTCGACCACCTGAGGGAACTGCTCGTGCGCCGCGGGTAGCGTCCGCGGCATGGCGACGCTGCTCATCACCGGGGCCGCAGGACGCATCGGGGCGGCTCTCCGGCCCAGGCTCCTGACGGCCGGACACGACCTCGTCCTGCTCGACGAACGGACGCCCGACGACCCGGTCGTCGCCGGGGAGCGGTTCGTCTCCGGCTCGGTGAACGACCCCGCTGCGCTGGACGACGCGCTCGCCGGGGTCGACACCGTGGTGCACCTGGCAGGTATCCCGACCGAGGCCGCGTGGGACGACCTGCTCGAGGCGAACCTGACCGGCACGAAGAACGTGCTCGAGCGTGCGGCGGCGAACGGTGTGCTCCGGGTGCTGCTCGCGAGCTCGATCCACGCGGTCGGCCGGGTCCCCGAGCCGCTCGACGAGCCGGGCAGCGTGCCGGGCGACCGACTGCCGCGGCCGGACACCTACTACGGCGTGACGAAGGCGGCGATGGAACTGCTCGGCAGCCTGTTCGCCGACCGGTACGACATGTCGATCGTCTCGGCGCGCATCGGGGCCTTCGGGGAGCAGCCGTCGTCGTCGCGAGCGCTCCTGATGTGGAGCTCGCCCGACGACCTGGCGCGCCTGGTGCTCGCGACCGTCGACCTGCGCGAACCGGGGCACCACGTCGTGTGGGCGCTGTCGCGGAACACCGGCTCGCCCGCCGACCTGACCGCCGGGGAGCGCATCGGCTTCGTCCCGCGCGACGACGCGTCCCGGGCGCTCGACCCCGACGCTCGGGCGGACCTGCCGCCGGAGGACCTGCGGTTCCTCGGCGGCGAGATGGTGTCGTTGCCCCTCGGGCTTAGCACTTCGTGAGCAGAAATGGTCGGGTGGCCTGACGCCACCCGACCATTTCTGCTCACCAAGCGAACGCCCGGCGCCCGCCCCGCGCCGCCGCCCCGCTACCCGATCAGGCTCGGGCGCAGGTCGCGCAGCGTGCGGGAGCGGGTCTGCCGCGCCGTGACCACGAAGGACACGAGCAGCGCCCCGAGCAGCCAGCAGAGCAGCACGCCCGCGTCGGACCACGCGGCGCCGAGGTTCCCGCCGTACATCGTCTGCCGGATCGCGTCGACCGAGTACGTCATCGGCAGCGCGAAGTGCAGCGCTGCCAACGGTCCGGGCAGCGTCTGCCACGGGAACGTGCCGCCGGCGGTGACGAGCTGCACGAGCATGAGCACCAGGCCGAGGAACTGTCCCACCGACCCGAGCAGCACGTTGAGCGCCATGATGACCGCCGCGAACGTCGCCGAGGCGAGCACCATGATCCCGATCGTGCCGCCGACGTGCACCACGTTCAGGTCGAGGGCGAAGCGCACGATGAAGAACAGCGCCACCATCTGCACCAGGCCGAGCAGCGCCGGGGTCAGCCAGCCGCCGAACACCACCGCGAGGGGCTTCCGCACCGCGGTGATCGCCCGCTTCGAGATCGGCTTGAGGATGAGGAACAGCGCGTACATGCCGATCCAGGCCGCGAGCGAGATGAAGAACGGCGCGAGGCCGGCGCCGTAGTTCGACGCGGCGGCGACGTTGTCGTCCCCGACCTTCACCGGGTCGGAGATGACCGACGCCTGCGACTCGCGCTCCGAGGCGTTCGACGCGGGGATCTTCGTGCGGCCCTCGTCGAGCGACGCGGCGAGCTTCGACGACCCGGTCTTGAGCTCGTCCAAGCCGGAGACGAGCGACGAAGCACCCTTGTCGGCGGACGCTGCGCCCGAGGCGAGTGACGAAGCACCTGACGACAGCGTGGGTGCGGCGGACGCGAGCGCAGACGTGCCGTCTGCGACCTTCGCGGCACCCGTTGCGAGCGTCGACGCGCCGTCCGCCGCCGACGAGATGCCCGAGGTCAACGTGGGCGCCGCCGCGGCCAGCTTCGACGTCCCGGCGGCGAGCGTGTCCGAGCCGTCGGAGAGCTGCTGGATGCCACTCGTCAGCGCCGGAGCCTTCTCGGCGAGCTGCGACGCTCCGGCGGACACCTGCGCGCTGCCGGTCTTGAGCTTCTGCAGGTTGCCGGACAGCGCTCCGGCACCGGTGCCGAGATCGGCACTGCCGGTCTGCAGGTCGTCGAGCCCGGCGAGCAGCTCGGTCTTCTGGTCAGCGTTGAGCACCGTGGACGCCTGTACGACGGGCTTCAGCGACGCGACGAGTTCCGGCGACTGCGCAGAGAGCTGCTGGACACCCGCGATGAACGGCGCGGCCTTGTCGGCGAGCTCGGCGTTGCCGCTGGCGACCTTCGATGCACCGGACGCGAGCGTCGCCGAGTCCGCAGGCAGGGTCGACGTCTGGTCGCGGAGCTGGTGCAGTCCGGTCTGCAGCTGCTGCGCCCCACTGTTCAACTGCTGCGTCTGCGACGGCAGCGCCGCCGTCTGCTGCTGCGCACTCGCCAGGCCCGAGGCGAGCGTGGAAGCACCCGAGGCCACCTGCTGTGCCCCGCTGTCCAGCTGCTGGGTCTGGGACGGCAACGACGCCGTGCCGGAGGCGAGTTCCGCTGCGCCGGACGACAGCTTGCCGGTGCCGTCCGCCAGCTTGCGAGCCCCCGAGTCCGCCTTCGCGGTGCCGGAGGCGAGCTGGTCGGCACCGTCGACGGCGTCGCCGAGGCTGTCGCGGACGTCAGCGAGCCCGACGAGCAGGGTCTTCGCCGCCTGCTTGCCGACGCGCTCGGCGACGGCCGTGCGCATGGTCTTGCCGGCCTGCTCCGCGATGGTCGAGGCCAGGTACGAGTTCGTGTCGGCCGTCGTCATGACGAGCTTCGCCTGCGTCGGGTCGTCGGACTGCGCGGACACCAGGTGCTCGGAGAAGTCGTGCGGGATCGTGACGACGAAGTCGTAGGTGCCGTTCCGCACGCCGGAGCGCGCGTCGGCGGCGCTGGTCTTCGTCCACTTGAAGTCGGCGCCGTCGATCGCCTCCTTCGTGACGTCGGTGCCGTAGTCGACCTGGTCGCCGTCGAGGGTGGCCCCGGCGTCGAGGTTCACGATCGCCGCGGGGATCTGGTCGAGCTTGGCGTACGGGTCGCGGTTCGCCCACAGGTACGCGCCGCCGTACAGCAGCGGCACGATCATCAGGGCGATGAACGCCAGTCGTGCAAGCGGGGTCGCGGTGAGTCGCGCCAGTTCGGCGCGGACGAGCGAGGTGGTGGTCACGGGGTTGCCTCCGTCGGGACGGTTGCGGATTCTGCGGTGACGGAAGGGCCGGACGGGAGGCCCGGCTCGGTTCCGTCGGACAGGGCCGCGTCGTCGGGACCCTCGGTTTCGGTCGTCTGGATGGTTCCGGTCGTGTCGACGGTGTCGAGCAGCGTCTCGACGGTCGCGGCTGCGGCCTTCGAGGTGACGAGCACGACGGTCACGCCGCGTCGGGCGACGTCGCGGAGGACCGCGAACCACTCCTCGACGGCGCCGCCGTGCCGCTCGGGCGCGGTGACGACGAGGCCGGTCACGCCGTCGCGGAGCAGTGCGAGCTCGACGAGCAGTCGGACGCGCACGGCGGTCGGCACCCGCTGGACCGGGGTGTCCGCGTAGTGCCGCAGGCCGAGTTCCTCGAGCACGGTGTCGACGTGGTCGCGCGAGGGGCGCTGGGCGGCGAACGCGAGCTCCTCGCGCACGATCTGCTTGACGGTCATCACGGGGAAGGGCTCGGCGACGCCCGGGGTGTCGACGAGGGCGAAGGCGCGGCGCACGGCGGCGGCGTCCTCGTGCCCGTCGAGCAGCAGCCGCCCGGTGTCGGGCTGCATCCGGCCGCCGGCGACGAGCGAGGCGAGCACGGGGGCCTGCTCAGTCTCGACGGCGACGACCCCGGGGTGTCCGGGTGCGGCGACGGCGGAGACGACGGGCAGTGCTGCGCCGGGCTCCTCGCCGATGCCGACGTGGTCGAGTTCGAGCGTCATGCGGGGTCCTTCACGGGGGAGACAGCGGAGCCGGTGGCCGGGGCCGCGGGTTCGGACAGCAGTGCGGTGCGCCAGTCGATGCCGGCCATGCCGAGCGCCGACAGCACCACCATGCGCCGTCCGGCCTCGTCCGGGGTGCCCGATCGGGTCGCCTCGTCGAGGACGGCGATGCACGCACCCTCGACCAGACGCCCGAGGGTGGCGGGGTCGACGTCGTCGCGCATGGCGCCCTCGGCGATCCCGAGGGCGCACGCCTGGCGGACCTGGGCGCGCAGGGGTGCGAACACCTCGGCGACGGGCTCGGCGAACGGGCTGCGCACGGCGACCCGGGCCATGGACCGGACGTGCGAGACCTCGGTCCAGAGGGTCACGGCGATCGCGGCGAGCCGGGCCGCCGGCGGCAGCTCCTGCAGGTCCGAGGTGGTCGGCATGGCCGCGGCGATGCGAGCGGCACCGGAGGTGACGACCTCGCGCACGAGGTCGTCACGTGACGGGAAATGTCCGTACACCGCGCGGCGCGAGAGTCCGGCGGCCGCGGCGATCGTCTCGATGGAGGCGTCCGGATCGCGCTGCAGGCAGGTCCGTGCTGCGTCGAGGAGGGCTGCCCGGTTCTCGGTCGCGTCGCGGCGGGGTGCGCGTGCGGGGTGGGAAGCAGTGGTCACGAACCCCATCGTAATAACGTGCACACGTGTGTGCAACTTAACAGAGAGACCGGCCCTCGAACGGGGGTGTCCCCCAAAGTGCGGACTGCCCTTTCTGAATGTAAGCGCATAACTTCACAGCAATCTCATGCGAACCACGGACTGAGCCTGGAGTGCCCTCTTTGAACCGTGCAACACCGAACCACGACCCGAACCCGACCCCGAACTCCCATCGCATCGCACGCGTCCTGACCGCCGGCATCGCCGCCGTGGCCCTGACGTGCGGCGGCCTCGCAGTCGGGGGCGCGGCCTCCGCAGCTCCGGCCGGGGTGTCGGTGGCCGACCTGAAGCTCTCCGCACCACTGCGCGACGCCAAGCCCACCAAGACCGTCGCCGCCTTCGTGCGCACGACCGGCCAGGGTGCCCTCGAAGTCGACGCGAACGCGAAGGGCGGTGACCTGACCAAGTCCAAGACGCAGTCCTCGGCAGCGAAGAGCCGCGTCAAGGCGATCGAGTCGACCACCGCGGCCGTCCGCGCCGCCGTCAAGCGCGCCGACGCCGACTCCACCGAGCTCTACTCGACCGAGTACACCGTCCCCGGTGTCGCGGTCGTCGCCGACGTCTCCGCGCTGCAGGACATCGCGAAGCGCTCCGACGTCGAGAGCATCATCCCGCTCACGCCGAAGAAGATCGTCGAGCCGACGGTCAACGCCGACGCGAGCGCAGCACCGTCCGGTGTGGACCCGAGCCTCGTGAAGCCGGGTGCCGACGGCGTCTCGCCGAAGAACGCCGCGAGCGACGTCTACACGCGCTCGCTCAACGCCTGGCAGCAGACCGGCCACACCGGCAAGGACGTCAACGTCGCCGTCCTCGACACCGGCCTCGACTACACGCAGGCCGACTTCGGCGGACCCGGCACCACCGCGGCCTACCAGCAGGCCCTGGCGAACGCGAGCTCCGGCGCCCCGGACCCCAGCCTGTACGACGCGTCGAAGTTCCTCGGCGGGTACGACTTCGCCGGTGCGACGTACAACGCCGACCCGGCCGACCCGGCCTACGACCCGGTGCCGGCTCCGGACGACAACCCCATCGACGGCAAGGGCGGCGACCACGGCACGCACGTGTCCGGCTCGATCGCGGGCTACGGCCTGACCGCCGACAAGCAGCAGTTCGACGGCGACTACACCAAGCTCACCACGCAGCAGGTGCAGGACATGTGGATCGGTCCGGGCACGGCGCCCGAGGCCGGCCTCTACGCCCTCAAGGTGTTCGGTGACGGCGGCGGTTCGACCGACGTCACGGGCGCCGCGCTCGACTGGGTGGGCCAGGCGCTCACCGAGGGCAAGGACATCAACGTCCTGAACCTGTCGCTCGGCTCCGACTACGGCGCACCGGACGACCCCGACAACGCCAAGATCGACGCGCTGACCGCCCGCGGGGTGCTTCCCGTGATCGCCTCGGGCAACGCCGACGACTTCACCGACATCGGTGGCTCGCCGGGCAACGCCGAGGGTGCGCTCACCGTCGCCGCGAGCGCCACCGGTCAGTCGCTGTACGACGGCGTGCAGGCCACGGCCCCCGCGAACGTCGCGAAGACCTACCGGTCGCAGTACTCGCAGAACTTCACGGGAACCCTGCCGGTCGAGGGTGACGTCGTCGTCCCGACCAGCAACATCGACGGCTGCGCCGCGTTCAGCGCCGCCGACGCCGCGAAGATCGCGGGCAAGGTCGTCTGGCTGAAGTGGACGGACGGCGCGCTCGAGTGCGGCTCCGGCGTGCGCTTCAACAACGTCCAGGCCGCCGGCGGCATCGGCGTCCTGCTCGCTGGCACGATCAACACCTTCGACTCGGGCATCGCCGGAAACGCGACCATCCCCGGAGCCGAGCTGACGCTGGACGCCGCCACGAGCCTCCAGGCAGCTGCCAAGGCGGGGACCCTGCACGTGCGCCTCGCGGACGAGCTCAAGGGCTTCGAACTCGCCACCGACCCGGAGGCCGTGAACACGCTCGCCGGGTTCACCAGCCGGGGCGTGCACGGGTCGTTCAACGACATCGTCAAGCCGGACATCGCCGGCCCCGGGGTCAACGTGATCTCGGCGGCCAACGGCACCGGTGACGGCCGCATGTCGATGAGCGGCACCTCGATGGCCACGCCGGACGTCGCGGGCATCGCGGCGCTGACCTTCCAGGCGCACCCGGAGTGGAGCGCACCGCAGGTCAAGGCGGCGCTCATGAACACGGCGACGCACGACGTCAAGGACGGCTCGCGATCGGCGACCCTGCTCCGGCAGGGCACCGGCCGCGTCGACGCTCTGCAGGCCGTGACCGCCGGCACCACTGTGCGGAGCGTCGAGAACGACCTGCTCGTCACTGCCTCGTTCGGTGTCGTCGAGGTCTCGAGCGCGACGACCGAGAGCCGCACCCTGCAGATCGCGAACACCGACGGCGTCGCGCACACCTACGACGTGGCCTACCAGCCGCAGGTGTCGCAGCCCGGCGTGACGTTCGCGCTCAACACGAAGCGGGTCACCGTCCCGGCGAACCGCACCGCGACGGTGAAGCTCACCTTCACGATCGCCGACCCGACGAAGCTCCGCCGCGTCATCGACCCCACCCAGGAGTCGGTGCAGCAGGGCTACCAGCGCGAGTTCGTCACCGCCGCCTCGGGCATCGTGGCGTTCACGCCGACCGACACGACCGCGGTGCCGCTGCGCGTCGGTGCGTACCTCGCACCGAAGCCCGTCAGCTCCGTGCAGGGTCGCTCCACCGTCGCCTTCACCGGCCCGGGCAAGTCGGCCGACCTGACGCTCAAGGGGCGCACCGTCGACCAGGGCGGCCTGACGACCGGCTACCACGCCGCCGTCGCACCGTTCGTGCTCGGCGGGACCGACCCGGTCGAGTCGTTCCCGGCCGGCTCGGCGAAGCGCTCGTTGCAGGCAGCGGACATCCGCTCCTACGGCGCGAGCTACGACAAGGCCTCGGACACGATCGCGTTCGGCATCCAGACGGCCGGCCCCGACGCCAACCCCGGCGCCGTGACCAACGTCGAGGTGCTCATCGACACGAACCGTGACGGCGAGCCCGACTACCTGGTCTACAACGCCAAGTCCGCCGCGGTGGACGCGACGTTCGCGACGACGATCGACCTGGCCAAGGCCGCGTCGGACGACCCGGACGTCGACCCGGTCGTCGACGTCCAGCCGCTGAACGGCGGGGCACCCGGCCAGGACGTCAACACCTTCGACAGCTCGGTGAAGGTGCTCACGACCACCGGTGCGCTGATCGGCGCGAAGGGCAAGTTCACCTACTCGGTCCTGACCGAGTCGGCGTACGCCCCGGGTGCCGCGACCACGGGCTCCTCTGTGGTGGACGAGACGAAGAGCGCCTCGTTCGACCCGTCGAAGCCGGCACTGTCCTTCGCGCAGGGCCGCAGCACCGGCGTCCTGTTCGCCGACTCCGGCGTCCTCCGGGTCACCCGAGCGTCGGGTGTCACGAAGGCCACCGTGCTGCTCCTGCACCTCGGCAACGCGTCGGGCAAGCAGGCCGGCACGTCGACCATCTCGGTGACCCCGCCCACGCTCGCGCTCGCCGCGGGCAGCAAGGTGACGGTCAGCGGGACGGCGAAGGTCGGCTCGAAGCTGTCGGCGAACCACGGCAAGTGGAGCACGGCGAAGGCGACGTACAAGTACCAGTGGCTCCGCGACGGCAAGGTCGTGAAGAAGGCCACCGGTGCGACGTACAAGCTCGGCACGTCCGACGCGGGGCACAAGTTCTCCGTCAAGGTGACCGCGCACGCCTCGGGCTACAAGGACGGCACCGCGACGTCCAAGTCGACCGCGAAGGTGTCGCGGAAGTAGTCGCCGCGAGCGCGTCCGCGCGCCGCACATGGTGAGCAGAAGATGTCGGGTCCCGCGTTCGGACCCGACATCTTCTGCTCACGAAGCGGATCGGGGCCGGGGCGGGGACCCCGTGAACGCGGAATCGGGACAGGTAGTTAGACAAACTAGTTATCGGGTGCCAGGGTTGCAGCATGCAGAACACGCTGAGCCAGCTCCGGGCCAACCCGACCGAGTGGCGCCGCCGGGGGCTCACCCCGCCCGACGTCGTCCAGGCGATGATCGAGCAGCGTCTCGCCGAGCCCGGCTACTCGCAGCCCGTCGGCGACCCGTCGTACCAGGACTTCTTCCGCGCCTGATCACGCGGCGTGCGAAACGGACGGACGGGAGGCTCGGTGCCAGCTGGCACCGGGCCTTCCGTCCGTCACCTGGGTGCGTACCGGGCGTTACTCGCCGACCTTGTCGTCAGCCGCCTGCTGGGCCTTGTCGATCTGGTCGCCGTGGCCGCCGCCGGTCGCCTTGTCGGCCGCGTCGCCTGCCTTGTCGAGGCCGGCGTCGGACGCCTGCTCGCCCTTGTCGCTGTTCGCGAAGTCCTTGGCCTTGTCACCGAGGTCACTCATGTCGTGCTCCTTCCGATGGTGGATCTGACCGGTACGACGGTGCTCCGGAGCCACCGAGCGTCCACACAGCCTGTGTGGTCCGGACGAGAGGTCGCGGTACCGGTGACTACGCGACCATCTGCACGACGGTGCCGAGCGGGAGTGCGTTGATCGCATCGACGGCATCACCGTCGAGGCGGACGCACCCGTGGGACACCGCTCCGCGGGCGACGGATTCGTAGTGCACGCCGATGAGCCCGCCGTCGTCACCGCCGAACGGCTCGTCCGCCGCTGCGGAGTGCAGCGTCGTCAGGTTGATCTGGTGCACCGTCTGGTCCTGGGCGGGATCCAGGTACCTCGCCTGGATGTAGCCGACGACACCGGTCGGGGTCGGAGTGTCCCCGGCACCGACGCCGGCCGGGAACTCGTGCACGACCTTGCCGCTCGCAGCGACGATCAACACGGTCTGGTCACCGACGGAGATGACGACGTGGTCGTCGAGCGCGTCGCCCTGGTGCAGCAGGTCGCGGCGCATCCAGCCGGCGGTCTGCGCTGGAGCGCCGCCCGGTGCAGTTGACGGCAGTGCCTGTCGGCTCGGGGTCATGACGAGGGCCCAGTCGCCCTGGAACCGCAGCGGGACGACGACGGTGGGGTCACCGAGGAAGTTCTCGGCTGCGAGTCTCGCGACCGGCTCGGTGCGGTCGTCGCCGTAGAGCGGCGCGTCGCGCTGGATCGTGTACGCGTGTCCTGCGGCCTTCGGGACGTCAGGGTCGTACGAGGGCAGGAGCCCGCCGATGACCGCGTCGTACCGGGCCTCGGGGAGTGCTGCAACCGTCTTCGTCGACGGTGCGCGGTAGGGCTCGGCGGACGCCGTCGGGGTCGCCGTGGCGGTACCCGTGCTGCTCGCAGCGGTCGGGGCGGGATCAGCGTGGCAGGACGCCAGGCCGAGCGAGAGCAGCACTCCGGCGGCGACGGCGAGGACGAGGCGAGCTGAGCGGGTTGCGTGCATGTGCGGATTCCGGGTCGGGACGGCGAACGGGGACGCGACGATCCGTCGCGCCCCCGCTCGGTGGATGGTTCCGGTGTCAGCCGCTGACGACCGGGAGTGCACCCACGGCCGGGGTGCGGCCGACGGCCGGAGCGGCGCCAGCGCCGGTCTCGGTGCCGGTGCCGGTGCCGGTGCCGGTGCCGGGGGTCGCGCCCTGGTCGCCGCCGTCGACGGGGGTGGTGCCCTCGTCGCCGCCGTCACCCGGGGTCGTGCCCTCGTCGCCACCGTCACCGGGGGCCGCTGCCACGGCGGGCAGCGTGATCGAGAACTCGATGTTGCCCTGGCCCTGGCCGCCACCGACCTGGTTGACACTCAGGTCCTGCTCGACAGCAGCCGAGTCCGAGAAGGTGCCCGTGGTGGACCAGTTGCCGTCGGCGTCCACGATCGTCTGCGGAGCAGCGCGGTTGCCATCGGTGTCCAGCACGTTCACGGTGTCGCCCACGGCGCCGGTCCCGGTGAAAGTCACGGTGCGCGAGTCGACGGTGTCGCCGTCGGTCGGGCTGGTCAGCGAGAAGTTGAAGTCCGCAACCGCGGCTTCGGCGCGAGCCGTGACGGTGACGGAGTCGACCGTCGACAGGTTCGAGCGCTGCTCGTTGATCGTGTAGGTGTGCTCGTCGGTGTCGGTGCCCGGGATCTCGTACGAGATCGTCCAGGTGCCGTCGTCGGAGATCGGGGTGCGGCGGACGGGGTAGCCCACGTCGAAGTTCACCGTGTTGCCGACGGCGCCGGTACCGGAGACCGTCAGCGTGCGGCCGGAGACCGACTGCGACGTGACGGCGAAGGGCAGGACGGCAGCTTCCGCACGAGCGGTCACGGTCAGCGACTCGACCGTCGACAGGTTCGCGCGCTGCTCGTTGATCGTGTAGGTGTGCTCGTCGGTGTCGGTGCCCGGGATCTCGTACGAGATGGTCCAGGTGCCGTCGTCCTTGATGGCGGTGCGCTGCACCGGGAACCCCGCGTCGAAGTTGACGGTGTTGCCGACTGCGCCGGTGCCGGAGACCGTCAGCGTGCGGCCGGAGACCGACTGCGACGTGACGGCGAAGGGCTTGTCCGTGGCCTCGGGGGCGGCGGTGACCGTCACCGAGCCGTCCTGGTTCAGGCCCTTGAGCTGCTCGAACGTGTACGTCTGCGCAGTCGTGTCCGTACCGGGGATCGTGTACGAGATCGTCCAGGTGCCGCTCGCCGGGATCTCCTGGCGGGTGTTGCGGAAGTCCTCGTCGAGCTGGATGTTCTCACCGGGGGTGCCGGTGCCGCTCACGGTCAGCACGCGGCCGGAGACCGACTGGCTGGTGATGGACAGGTCGGCCGGGTCGGCCATCGCGGGGGCGGCGGCCAAGGTGACGCCACCGATCACGATCGCGGCGCACGCGGGGAGCGCGAGCGCCTTCTTGCTCCAGAGAGCCTTGTTCATCGTCGAACTCTTCTTTCCGTGCTGCATGAGGGCACGACTGTTCTGATGCATCCGGGCGCGTTGCAGCGTCCGGTGGTGCTCACGCGAATCTCGCGCTGGCTGAACGGAGTGGGTTGGACTCCGACGTGACGCCGACAGGGAAACCGACGTCGCGGTGCACGATACGTCGTGCTTCCCGAGATGTTCCGGCCTGGAACTATTTGTCCCCCCTTGTGGGGACGTTCGGCATGCACCGACGCGTAATGAGGACAATTCACCGACGCGGCGACGGTGCGGGCGACCGTGTCCGATGGGTGGCGCGCGAGTGACCAGCCGATAGACTCGGGTGGACCACCGGCCCGCCTGGTCGCGTGAGGTCCTCCGCCAACGTGAGGAGAACCAGATGCCCGCAGCAGTCATCATCGGAGCCCAGTGGGGCGACGAGGGCAAGGGGAAGGCCACCGACCTCCTCGGCTCCCGCATCGACTACGTCGTGAAGTTCAACGGCGGCAACAACGCCGGCCACACCGTCGTCGTCGGCGGCGAGAAGTACGCGCTGCACCTGCTGCCCTCCGGCATCCTCACGCCCGGCGTCACGCCGATCATCGGCAACGGCGTGGTCGTCGACCTCGAGGTGCTGTTCCAGGAACTCGACGCGCTGAAGGCCCGCGGCGTCGACACCTCGAAGCTGCTCGTGTCGGCGAACGCCCACCTCATCACGCACTACCACCGCACCATCGACAAGGTGACGGAGCGGTTCCTCGGCAAGCGCCAGATCGGCACCACCGGTCGCGGCATCGGCCCGTCCTACGCCGACAAGATCAACCGCGTCGGCATCCGCGTCCAGGACATCTTCGACGAGAACATCCTGCGGCAGAAGGTCGAAGCGGCCCTCGACCAGAAGAACCACCTGCTCGTCAAGGTCTTCAACCGCCGCGCGATCGACGCCGAAGAAGTGGTCGAGTCGCTGCTGTCCTACGCCGAGCGACTGCGCCCGATGGTCGCGGACACCGCCCTCGAGATCCACCGGGCACTGGAGCGCGGCGACACCGTCCTGTTCGAGGCCGGTCAGGCGACCATGCTCGACGTCGACCACGGCACCTACCCGTTCGTGACGTCGTCGTCGGCGACCGCCGGTGGCGCAGCGACCGGTTCCGGCATCGGCCCGGGCAAGCTCGAGCGCATCATCGGCATCGTCAAGGCGTACACGACCCGCGTCGGTGCCGGTCCGTTCCCGACCGAGCTGTTCGACGAGTCCGGCGAGTTCCTGCGCGCCAACGGCTTCGAGTTCGGCACCACCACGGGCCGTCCGCGCCGCTGTGGTTGGTACGACGCCCCGATCGCCCGGTACACCGCGCGCATCAACGGCGTGACCGACTTCGTGCTGACCAAGCTCGACGTGCTGACCGGGCTCGAGACGATCCCCGTCTGCGTCGCGTACGAGGTCGACGGCGTCCGCGTGGACGAAGTGCCCGTGAACCAGTCGGACTTCCACCACGCGAAGCCCGTGTACGAGGAGTTCCCCGGCTGGACCGAGGACATCACCGGCGCCCGCTCGTTCGACGACCTGCCGAAGAACGCCCAGGACTACGTGCTCGCGGTCGAAGCGATGTCCGGCGCGCGGATCTCCGCGATCGGTGTCGGTCCGGGCCGCGACGCCATCGTCGTCCGGCACGACCTGCTCGGCGCCGGCGCCTGACGATGCGGGTCCTGTTCGTCTGCAGCGGCAACATCTGTCGTTCGCCGCTCGGCGCGCAGGTCCTGACGGCGCGACTCGGCCCGGACGCTGCGGCGTTCGTGGTCGAGTCCGCCGGCACCATCGCCGACGACGGTGCTGCGATGGACGGCGCCGCCGCGGCACAGTCCGTCCGGCTCGGCGGTGACCCGTCGGGGCACGGCTCGCGCTACTTGACGGCCGCGATCGTCGAGGAGGCCGACCTGGTGCTGACGGCCGAACGGTCGCACCGCGCGGCCGTGGTGTCGCTCGCACCCCGGGCCACCAAGCGGGCGTTCACGATCAAGCAGTTCGCGCGGGTGCTCGCGGGGCTCGAGCCCGGTGACCTGGCCGACGTGCACTCGCCCGAGGCCCTGGTCGAACGGGTCGCACGCCTGCGCGGCACCGTCCCGCCGCCGGCCGACCCCGCGGACGACGACGTCGACGACCCTTACCGCCGGTCCGAGGCGACTCACGCTCGCGTCGCCGACGAGATCGACGCCGCGCTCGCGCTGATCGCCGACGCCCTCCGGGCCGCGCTGCGCTGACGCCGCCGGACCGAACTCGCACGGTGCGAGCTCTGTCGTCCGGTGCGAGGTTGGGCGCTCGGTGCGGGGTTGTAGCGGCGCACGGAGCGGTCAACCTCGCACGGGCCGGCGGACACCGCACCGTGCGCCGCAGCCGCGCCACCGCCTGCACCTTTCGATGCAAGTCCGGCAGGTGCATCCCGAAGCCGGTCGTCCCGCGACGCCGCAGTTCCTAGCGTCGTGTGCATGACGAACACCACCGAAGTCCGGCCCACCGCCGGCACCACTCCGCAGGAGCGCGGGGGAGTCAGCGGCGTCATCGCCCGGCACCCGCTCGCGTCGTTCTTCACCCTCGCGCTCGGCCTGAGCTGGCTGGCGTGGATCCCGTACATCCTGTCGCCGCACGGCATGGGCGTGTGGGACCTGCACTTCCCCGAGGTCCTCGGCTCCGCCCAGTTCACCGGCGTGCTGCCCGGAGCGCTGCTCGGCCCGTTGGGCGGCGCGTTCATCGTCACCGCGGTCGCCGACGGCCGTCCGGGGCTGCGTCGCTGGGTCGGTCGGTTGTTCCGTTGGCGGGTCGCCTGGTACTGGTACGCCCTGGCGCTCGTCGTCGTGCCGGCCATGATCGTCGCGTCCGCGCTGCCCTTCGCCGGCGGCGACGTCCGTGCCCCCTCGGCCCTGGCCGTCGCCATGCTCGTGCCCGGCCTGGTCATCCAACTGTTCTCCACCGGCCTGAGCGAGGAGCCCGGCTGGCGCGACTTCGCCCTGCCCCGGCTGCAGCACCGCTTCGGCGGGCTCGGAGCCGCCGCGATCCTCGGTCCGATCTGGGCGCTCTGGCACATGCCGCTCTACCTGAGCGACTGGGGCGGGTGGCCGAACGCACACTGGAGCGAGCCCGTGGTCTTCGCCCTGTTCACGATCACGTTCAACGTCGTGATGATCCAGGTGTTCAACAAGACCGGCGAGAGTCTGCCCCTGGCCCTGCTGCTGCACGTCGGCGTGAACAACACGATCTCGACGCTGTTCCCGGAGATGTACCCGAGCATGACCGCCGGCACGCTGATGCTCGGCCTGACCATCACCTCGACCGTCGCGGCCGCCGTGCTGCTCGTCGTGACCCGCGGCCGCCTGGGCTACGACCCGGCTCGCCGCGCGCTGCCGATCGACGCCCCGGTCCCCGCCCGCACCCGCCTCGTAGGATCACACGATGGCCTCCGCTGACCCGCGCACGCGCACGTCGCGCGACGGCGACCCGCGCACCCGCGACCGCCGCTCCGACGTGCTCGTCGCGCTCGGCACGGCCGTCGTGGCCCTCGGCCTGCTGATCGGCCTGCCGCCGCTCGACGCCCTCGAGCCGGACGGCCCCGCCCTGGCCCTGCGGGTGCCGGCACCGTTCACCGCCGCGTGGACCGTCCTGGCGATCGGCCTGCTGGTCCAGTCCGCCACCCTGCTCGCCGCCCGTCGGGCACCACGGACCGTGCTCGTCGCGGTGTCCGCGCTGCCGGTGCTGTTCGCCGCGCTCGCTCCGCAGTCGCTCGACCTGTTCGGTCTCACCGCCCTGCCGGTGGTCGTCGCCGTGGTCCTCGCCGCCCTCCGCGTCCCGCTCGCACGCCTGTGGCCGACCCTGCTGGTCGCCGGCGCGCTGGTGGCAGCGGGCAGCGCGGTCCTGTCCGGCGCACTCGGCCAGGGCGTCCTGCAGGCCGTCGGCGCCGTCGGGCTCCCGCTCCTGGTCACCCTGCTGGTGCGGTCCCGCCGCGAGGTCCGCGCCGCCCGCACTGCCGAGGCGAGCGCGGTCTTCCGCGAGCAGGACGCCCTGGTCGACGCCGCGGTCTCCCGTGAACGGGCCGCCATGGCCCGCGAGCTCCACGACATCGCCGCCCACCACCTGTCCGGCATCGCCCTGATGGCCGCCGTGATCGACCGGCAGATCGACAGCGACCCTGAGCGCGCGCACGAGGGTGCCCGTCAGGTGCGGGAGCAGAGCACCGCCGTCCTCGACGACCTGCGCCGCCTGGTCGGGCTCCTGCGCGAGGACGTCCCCGCCGAACGTGCGGTCGAGACGGTCGCCGGCATCGTCGACCTGGTCGAGCGTGCCCGGTTCCGCAGCGACGTCCGCCTCGACGTGCTCGCTGGTGACCACCAGCGCGGAGTGCAGGCGCTCGCCGACGGCGTCGGCCCGCTCGCGCAGCTCGCCGCCTACCGGACGGTGCAGGAGGCGCTGGCCAACGCCGCCCTGCACGCCCCGTCCGCCCCGTGCACGGTCACCGTCGACGACCGCGACCCGACCCGGGTGGTGATCCGGGTGGAGAACGCACCGGCCGCCGCTCCGGCAGCGCCGACCTCACCGTCGGGCGGCAACGGCCTGCGGGGGATGCGCGAGCGGGCGGACCTGGTGGGGGCGAGCCTCCAGACCGGTCCCACCGCCACCGGCGGATGGCTGGTGGAGCTGGCGCTCGGACGGGAGGCACCTGCCGCACCCGCGCAGGCCGCCGACGGTGGCGAGGTGGTCGCGTGATCCGCGTGCTGGTGGCGGACGACCAGCCGCTGGTCCGTGCCGGGGTGTCCGCGCTCCTCGGCGCGGAGGCCGACATCGAGGTGGTCGGCGTGGCCGCCGACGGCGGCGAGGCGCTCGCGCTGGCACGCTCGTTGCGGCCCGACGTGGCTTGCCTGGACATCCGGATGCCCGTGATGAACGGCATCGAGCTCGCGCGGTTGTTCTGCGCTCCCGACGCCGACCCGTCGATCCCGGTGCTGATGCTCACGACGTTCGACCTGGACGACTACGTGTTCGGGGCGCTCGAGGCCGGTGCCTCCGGGTTCCTGCTGAAGGACGCCGAGCCGGACACCATCGTCGACGCCGTGCGGCAGGTCGCCGCGGGGAACGGGACACTCGACCAGGCCCTGACGCGGCGGGTGCTCCGCGAGTTCGTGTCGCGGCGGAGCCTGCAGCCGGTGTCGGGGGACCGGGCCGACGGGGTGCTCACCGCCCGCGAACGCGAGGTCCTGCTGCTGCTCGCGCAGGGGATGTCGAACGAGGAGATCGCGGTCGCACTCGTGCTCGAGGTCTCGACCGTGAAGTCGCACCTGGCGCGGATGCTCCCGAAGCTCGGGGTCCGGTCGCGGTTGCAGGCCGTGGTGTGGGCGTACCAGAACCGGATCGTGGCGGTCCCCGAACCGTAGGACGCGCGTGGTGCGTGCCGGGCGTCAGCCGGTGGTGAGCGGCTCGGCGGCGCCGGGGACGACGAGGCGCCAGACGCTGTCGTCGTCCTCGGGGTCGGCCTTCGTCAGGTAGAGGCGGAACGTTCCTCCCGCTGCGAGGACGTCGCCGTCGAGGTACTCGACGGGTTCACCGCTCGTCGTGCACTGGTCCGACGTGCTGACGACCTCGATGGTGGTGCCGGGGTCGTCCCCCTTCGAGGTCGTCGTGACCTCGGCGTCGTAGACGTCGTAGACGCCGCCGATCTCGACGGTGCGATCGGTCTTGGTGACCTGGCCCTCGACCACGAGATCGGCGGATTCGCGGCGCTCGGCCGCGGTCATGGGCACGTAGTCGACGCAGGAACTCACGGAGGTCCCCGGCCCGATGCTCCGGATCCGGCCCTCCGCATCGCACCCCGCGAGCCCGCCGGTGACCACCAGGGCCAGCACCACGACCGGTACGATCCTTCCCCACTGCACGGGATGAGTATCGCTCGCAGGTCGATCGGTGGGAAGTGTCGTGGCCGGATCGTGCTGGTCCGTTTTGCGCGCGATCCCCGTTCGGGGGCTTGGGTGGGACCGGTGTGCCTGGTGGGGTGTATGCATGCACATCGAATCATCGCGCCGGACCTCGGACGATGCTGCCCTCCGATCGGCCGTCGTGGACGGGATGATCACGGCACTGCGGACACGTCCGCTCCACGAGGTGACCCCGGCCGTCGTCGCGGACCACGCCGGCCAGGACGTCGACGTGGTCGAGCGGACGTTCCCCAGCTGGGACGGTCTGCTCCTGGCCACCATCGACCACTGGAACGAGCAGCGCACCGCACCGCTCATGCCACTCGCCGAACGGTTCGGGACGGTGCCGTTCCTGCGTGCGATCGTGACCGCGAACATCGCCGACCCGTCCCTGATGCGCTTCCTCACCGCCACCCTGAACATCGCGGCGTCACCGGAGCACCCGCTCGCGCCGATGTTGCACGCGCGGTGGCGCCGCTTCCACGCCTTCGTGCAGGACTCCCTGCAGCGCGACAGCCTGCTCGGTCGCGAGCCGAGCACCATGGAGCCGTCGCGCGGCGCCGAGCAGCTGCTCGCGACCTACGAGGGACTGCAGCTGCAGTCCATGGTGCGCCCCGAGATGGACCTGCTCGAAGCGTTCGACCGGGCAGTCACCCGGTTGCGCGAGGGATGGTCCCGCGAGTACGTCGCCCCCGTGTGGGACCTCGACCTGGTGAGCTGACCCGGACCTACCACACGCCACGGACCACGGACGCTAGGGCGTCCGAGGGCAGACGCCAGCCGTCTGCACGCGCCGCCGCTCGATTCGGGTTCGAGCGGAAGTGCGCACACCGTGCCGCCGCTCGATTCGGGTTCGAGCGGCGGCACGCACACCGATCACCCACGGGGCACCCGCGACGACGCGGCGCCGGGCGAGGAACACACCACGATGCAGCACCTGACGTTCTCGGTCGCGGCCGAGCCCTTCGACCACGAGGACGCCGTCCGGCTTCGCGCCGCGGCGCGGATCGAGGTCGACCGGATCTACGGCCGCCCGGCCGACCGTGGCCGTCCGCTGACCGAGGCGACCGCCGCCGTGCACGTCATCGCCCGCGACCCCTCCGGTCTGGCACTCGGTAGCGCGTCGCTCAGTGCCGCGGGAGACGGGGTCTTCGAGATCCGGCGGCTGTTCGTCCGACCGGACTCCCGCGGGCAGGGCGTCGGCGACCTGCTGGTGCTCGAACTGCTCGCGCAGGCCGAAGAGCTGCAGGCGCCGGCGGTCGTCGCCGAGTTCGGCGTGCTGCAGCCGCACGCCGCCGCGCTGTTCAGCCGGAACGGGTTCGTGCGGATCCAGCCGTTCGGGCCCTACCGCGACGACCCTGAGTCGGTCTGCTTCTCGCGGGCGTTGTGATCGCCCGTGCCCTCGACCGGGATCTCGAAGAGGTCCGTGTGCCGGTAGTCCTCGGCCCACCCCCGCCGCAGCCGTGACGCCGCACGGTCGAAGGACGCGATGATGTCGAACCCCTCGATGAGGAGCGACTGGATCCGCAGACCGTCGTAGAGCGCGAGGAGCTGCTCGGTGGCACGCGCGGGATCCATGGTGGCCGGTTCGTGACCGACCCGGATGTCCCGCTCGAGTGCTTCCCGGACGGTCCGACGGAACCGGAGGTACAGGGTGCGGTAGTACTCCGCGCCCTCGTGCCCGGGGTCGGTGCTCGAGGCGAGCGTCGAGGCGAGCAGTCGCATCAGCGCCGGTTCCTCCGAGTACGCCACGACCAGCGCGTGCAGGTAGGCGACCGCGCCGTGCGTGTCCGCGATCGGCCGCAGGGGCCGTGACACGGAGCTCGACCACCGGTCGACCGTTGCCGTCAGCAGGCTCTCGCGGGTGGGGAAGTGGGTGCGCAGCTCGTCGACGGTCATCTCGGCCCGGGCGGCGACGGTGTCGACGTCGACCTGCTCGACCCCGGTGTCGTGCAGCGCCGTGATCGTCGCGTTGACGATCCGGGTGCGCAGCTCGATGCCGTCGTCGCCGAGCTGGTTCGTCAGCGGCGCCAGGGGATGCTTCCGGAACCACTCCAGCAGGGCCGTCGCGCGGGACGTCCCGGTGGCGGGGTCGGGCGCATGCCCGTCGGCGAAGAGGTCGAGGAACCCCGGGATCTCCTTGATCAACGGGTCCGCCGGTTGGAACGCCATCGACCACTCCGGGAAGGACCGCGTCGTGACGGTGTCCGCGGCGACCTGGCGCACGTTGGTGTGACGGGGGTCCTGACGGATGCCCTCGAACCGTTCCCGCACGACCTCGTCGTCGCCCTCGATGATGCCGATGCAGTTGCTCCCCTGGTGGGCGAGTATCCCCGTGATGCCCAGCTGCAGGTTCTTCTCGCGACCGACCACCAGGATCTCGGCGAGTTCCTCGTCCGTGACCGGTCGGCTCATCGTGCTCACGTACACCAACGACAGCATGTGGCCCCTGTTCCTCGAAGCGAGCTTGTGTTCCACACAGTGGCGCACACCTGCCCCGATGGCAAGGCGTGCCGATCGCGTCGCGCTCCGCCTGTCGTCTGTGGCCCGTGGCCGGCGCGCAAGGTGGATGGCGCGGTGTCCTGGCGGTGGGCCGCTGCCTACGCTGGAGGAACCGGACACCGACCGGGTCCCGGTCGGTGAAGGTGCTCGGAAGAGGTGGGGCAGTGTCACGGACGAAGTCGTTGCGCCGCGCTGCGTTCAGGTTCCCGTCGCGCAGTGCGCGCGTCGTCGAGTTCGTGTTCCGTCGCCTCGACGCGACCGGGGACTTCTACCCGGACGACGCGATGGAGGGCACGGTGCCCGGCCCGGACCCGGATCGCGTGGTGTTCGTGGGTGAGCGGGGCGAACTGTCGCTCGGCGTCCGCACCCACGAGCTCTCGCTCCCCGCGTTCTTCGCTCGGCACCGGGCAGCACGGACCGCGCGCGGCGTCTCCTGGAAGATGCTCCCCGCACCTTCGGCGAGTGTCCGGGAACTCCCATCCGTCATCGCCGCCCACCGCGAGGACCTGGGGCGGTGCGACCTCGTCGTCGTGTTGGTCGGCATCACGGATGCGCTCCGGGTCCTGCCGACGAGGGTGTGGGAACAACGCGTCCGCGACACGATCGCTGCCCTGCGCGAAGTGGTGCCCGTGGATGCCGAGGTCGTCATCGGTGAGATCCCACCCCTCGACAACGCCGGGAGTCTGTCCCGGCCGGCTCGGCTCGCAGCCGGGGTGCACGGTCGTCGCCTCAACGCGCGGACTCGACTCGTCGTCGAAGCCTGTCCACGGGTGCGCGCAGTCGGGTTCCCGGACGAGCTGACGCGGTCGGTGTGGCGGCCCGAGTCGGACGAGCACCGGTACCGCGACACGTACAAGGTGTGGGGTGGGCACCTCGACGCCCACGTCTGACGGCCGCGTCGCCGGACCGCGATCGCGGGTCATTGCGACAGTTCGCGGTCCAGTCGGTCGAGGAGTGCCTCGAGGGAGACCTCGAACTCCTCGTCGCTGCGGTCCTCGCTCAACAACGTGCGGAGTCGGCGGACCTCCGGTGCGACGTCGAGGGACGTGTTGCCGTCGCCCTCGGGGATGGCGGCGCCTCCTTCGTCGAGCGGTTCCTCGGCTGGGCCTGCTTCGGCACCGCTGACCACTGACTGCAGGAGGAGCTGGCCGAGCAGGAAGCTGCTGAACGCTCGGTACGCGTTGACCGCCTGGGCGTCCGTGAAGCCGTTCCCCGTCAGCGCGGTCAGGAACGTGTTGACGACCTCGACGCTCCGCAGCGGCGGGCGGAGCCAAGGGGCTGCAGGGTGGCGGGTCGCCACCAGCGGGAACGCCTTCGGGTGGTCCGTGGCGATCTGCCGGACGGCATGGGCGACCGTTTGCAGGAACCCTTGCCAGTGTGCTTCCTCGGCCTCGGTGAGCTGCGAGGTGAGATCCCGCATCAGTGAGGCGACGACGCCTTCGAGCAGGTCTTCCTTCCCGTGCACGTAGCGGTACAGGGACATCGCCTCCACGCTGAGCTCCTGCGCGAGTGACCGCATGGACAGTCCCTGGGGACCTGACCGATCGATCTGGCGCAACGCGGTCTCGACGATGAGGTCACGGCTGAGCCTCGGTGCGTTCGTCTCGGAACGGTTCGCCCTCGATCGTGCTGCCACGGCTGATCTCCCTGCCGATCCGCGGTTCGTGGCTGACAACGGGCGCTGCGCCGAGTTCGCGGCCGACAAACCCACGCTATCGCGACTTACGATGTAAGCTCCCGCTGGGCTTACGCCGTAAGTCCACGAGGTGGTGGTCTCCGCCGATCGAGCGGGCCGTGCGCCGCCGTCACCTCGGATCCACTCCGCATCGAACCCCAGGCGACCTGCCGGGGAAGAGGAGCACCACCATGATCGACAGCAGCAGCATCAACGACCTCACGGGCGCCGACGTCTACGGGAGCGACGACGCCAAGATCGGCACGGTCGGCCAGGTCTACGTCGACAACGACACCCAGGCTCCGACCTGGGTGACGGTGCGGACCGGACTCTTCGGCACCTCGGAGTCGTTCGCACCCTTGAACGACGCGACGTTCGAAGCCGGCGCCGTCCACGTCGCCTACGAGAAGTCCTTCGTGAAGGACGCCCCGCGGGTCGACGCCGACGGGGCGCTCAGCGCGGACGAGGAGCAGTCGCTCTACTCCTTCTACGGCAACCCGTCGAGCGCGTCGGCGGATGCGGGTCTGTACGACCAGGGCGCCGACCGGAGCACGGACTCCGCCGACGTCCAGGGACACGACACGTCCGGTCCGACGACGGACGACGCCATGACCCGCTCCGAGGAGCGGCTGCACGTGGGTACCGAGCGGATCGAGTCCGGCCGTGCCCGTCTGCGCAAGCACATCGTCACCGAGCAGGTCACCAAGACCGTGCCCGTCAGCCACGAGGAGGTCACCCTCAGCCGTGAGCCGATCACCGACGCGACCGCCGACGATGCCTTGTCGGGGCCCGCCCTGAGTGAAGAAGAACACGAGGTCGTGCTCACCGAGGAGCGCGTCGTCACCGCCAAGGAGACGGTCCCGGTCGAGCGCGTCCGGCTCGGCACCGAGACCATCGCCGGCGAGCAGGAGGTCACCGAGGACGTCGCGCACGAGGAGATCGTCCTCGACGACACCGCCGTGACCGACGAGACCATCGCGGACCGCGACGCCCGTTCCTGATCGTGCTGGGCGACGGTCGCTCAGCGACAGCCGGACGTCCGTCGCCACCACAGGACGCCTCCTCTGCGCCCTGTCCACCCGACCCTCACCCGAAAGGCTCACCCCATGGACTTCCCCGCCGCTCTGCAGAACGGACTGGCCGCGGTCATCGCGTTCGTCCCGCTCGCGTTGCTCTTCCTGCTCATCCTCGTCGTCGGCCTGATCGTCGCGAAGCTCATCGAGAAGGGGCTCTCGCGTCTCCTCACCAAGGTCGGCTTCGACCGTGCCGTCGAACGCGGGGGCATCAAGAAGGCCCTCGCGAACTCGAAACTCGACGCCTCCGACATCGTGTCGAAGATTATCTACTACACGCTGGTGCTGTTCGTGCTCCAGTTTGCGTTCGGCGTCTTCGGGTCCAACCCGGTGAGTGATCTCCTCGCCGGCATCATCGGGTTCCTGCCGAAGATCATCGTCGCGATCATCATCATCGTGGTCGCCGCGGCGATCGCGGCCGGAGCGAAGGGCCTGATCCAGAACACGCTCGGTGGTCTCTCCTACGGCAAGCTGCTGGGCAACATCGTCGCGGTCTTCATCGTCTTCATCGGAGCGACCGCGGCGTTGAACCAGATCGACGTGGCCACCTCGGTCACCACCCCGCTCCTGATCGCGGTCCTGGCGATCATCGCCGGCGTCGTCATCGTCGGAGCCGGCGGCGGACTCATCAAGCCGATGCAGCACCGCTGGGAGGCGATCCTCGAGAAGGCCGAGGCCGAAGCCCCGAAGATCCAGCAGCACGCCCAGCGTGCGCCGTCCGTCGTCGAGCAGGCAGAAGAGGCTGCCGGGAAGGCCAAGCGAGCTGCCTCGACGACGACCAGTTCCCATCGCTCGAACTGAGCGCGCCCTGTGTGTCGGCCCCGCTCACCATGGGCGGGGCCGAGGGCCATCCCCGCGCTCCCGTGTTCGCTCGGGACCGTGCCCCCAGCATCGGAGAAGACCATGACCTCCCGCCACGCACCGCGCGACGCTCCGGGTGGTGACGACCGGACGGACCAGTTCGACGTGGTCCGACGCGAAGAGCGACTCGTCATCGGCACCGAACGCCACGCCATCGAACGGGTCCGGCTCGAGCGGGTCATCGTCACCGAGCAGCGGACGATCACAGTGGACGTCAGTCACGAGGAGATCCGACTCGTCCGTGAGCCGATCGGCGGCGCGGTACCGGTGTCGGCCGGCACCACGGACACCGTCCCCGAACCGATCGTCGTGGTCCTCCGCGAGGAACAGATCACGGTCTCGACAGCAGTCGTCCCCGTCGAACGCGTCACCCTGACGACCCACACCGTCACGGAGGAGCACCGCGTCGAGGCGGGGCTCCGGCGGGAGGAGATCGACATCGTCACGTCGCACCGTCGGGCCGGAGGAGCTCCACTCCCGTGAGTCGCGTGGGGGACGCGTGAGGGAGTCGGTCGTCCTCAGTCGACGCTGGCTTCGCGGAAGGCGTGCGACACGCGTTCGGTGAAGTGGATGAACACATCCGTGCTCTCCGGCGGCAAGGACTGCCGGAGTGCCCGGCGGTAGGCGGCCCGGAGCGTCCCGACCACCGCGAACCCGTCGGCGCTCAGCTCGATCCGCACGCTCCGGCGGTCGTCCGGGTTGCGGACACGATCGAGCAGGCCTCGCTTGGTCAGACGGTCGAGCAGAGCCGTGACGGCTCCCGTCCCCATCTCCAGGTACCCGCCGAGTTCCTTCGGCGTGCGGTCGTCGTCGACTGCGCCGAGGAACTTCAGCGCGCGGAGGTCGACCGGGTTCAGGTCGTGCGTGACTGCGAGGTGCTGCATCAGGTGCGCGTGCTCGACCTGAGCGCTGTAGAACGCGGCGACCGCCTCGTCCAGCAGACGATCCTGGTCGGCGTCACTCATCGGAGGAGGGCTCGCGCTCATGGTTCCATCTTAGACGAGATCCATTTGGGACAAAAATTGACTTGAACGAATTTGTAGGCGTATGGTTCACCTAGCTCGAAATTCGAGTCAAGTCCCAACCTGAACGGATCTCCTCTCATGCGTCGCCCGAACCGCACCATCGCCCGTGTCGCCACCCTCGCCGTCATCCCGGCTGCCCTGCTCGCCGCCGGTGTCGCCGTGTCCACCGCGTCGTACTCGGCGTTCTCGGCCACCTCGTCGGACGACGCCAACAACTGGTCGATGGGATCGGTGGCGCTGAGCAACGACGCATCGAACGGTGCGCTCTTCGCTGCGTCGAACCTCAAGCCCGGTTCCACCGGGACGAACTGCATCGCCGTCACCTCGACCGGCTCGCTCCCCAGTGCAGTGAAGCTCTACGCCACGAACGTGCAGCAGACCAAGGCGCTGGCCTCGTACGTCACCCTGCAGGTCAAGCAGGGCAGCGGTGGAGGCTACGGCACGTGCAACGGCTTCACCGCGGCGGCCGGGTCCGACGGTCTCCTGTACAACGACTCCCTCGCGTCGTTCGCGTCCACCCGAACGAGCTACGCCACCGGCGTCGGGACGTGGAAGCCCACCGGGGACAAGTCGGAGACCAAGACCTACCAGATCACCTACACCGTCTCGTCGGATGCCCCGGCCTCCCTGATGGGTGCCACCGCGAGCCTCGGGTTCACCTGGGAAGCGCAGAACTCCTGAGCGGCCGGGAGGACACGAGAGGAGGTCGGTCATGCGTCCGTCCGTGTGGGGTCGGTTCGCCGTGGTGCTCGGCGCCCGGGGGATCCTGGCTGCCGTCCTCGGTCTCGTGTTCTGGGCTGTCGCTCCGATGGTCCTCGGCTGGCACACCACCACGGTGATGACCGGCTCCATGGAGCCGTCCCTGCACCCGGGTGACGTCGTGGTGAGCAAGACGGTCACCGCGGGAGAGCTCCGGAAGGGACAGGTGTTGCTCTTCGCCGACCCCGACCACGTCGGCACCCTCCGGCTGCACCGGTTCGACTCCCTCAACAGCGACGGAACCCTCACCACGAAGGGCGACGCGAACCCCTCCGCCGACTCCACACACATCTCCCGGTCCGCGGTCACGGGAGTCGGGTACCTCCGTGTCCCACTCATCGGCACACCCGTCCTCTGGGCTGCGGACCATCGAGCGGGCCCGCTCGTCGCCCTCGGTTCGGCCCTCGTCCTCGTCGCTGGACTCGCCGTCCTGCCGGCCGTCGCAGATCCGAGCAGGACTACGGGGGCGTCCCGACGTGGGCCCCGGCATCGTCAGCAGGACCACCGGCCGTGGGCGGTGGGGGCACTCCTCGTCACTTCTGTCTGCACCGTCGCGGCGCTGGCGGTACCTGCTCCGGCGGCCGCCGCGGCCTTCGCCGCCACCGCCACCGCACCCAGCACGATGGCGACCGTGGCCGCGACCCCGGCCACTGCGCTGACGTGCACGTCGAACACGAACGGGTCGGTCACCATCGGGTGGAGCTACGACGGGGTGGCACCCGAGCGGTTCACCACGGTCATCGACGGCGTCGCGAGCAGCGACACCAGCGCCGGCACCGCCCGATCCACCACGATCAGCTCCTGGGATCTCTTCTCCTTCCGCACCTCCAGTGTCACCGTCCGCGCCGACGTCACCTCGACGTGGACGACGACCTCCGCCAGCAGCGTCCGCATCAGCACCGTCCGCTTCCTCGGACTCGGCCGCACCAGTTGTGCCTGACCCGATCCCGCCCTCGTGGGCGGGAGGTCACGACGTCCGCGAAGGCGCCACGCGGAGCCCGGTGGAGCGCCGCTCGAGATCGGCCAGCGCGCGGATGACCTCCGGATCCCGGTGCCGCCATCGGTCGACGACGTCGACGCCGAGCCGGCCGGCGGCGTTCCGGGTCGTCAGCGCGCGGACGGCGAGCAACTCGGCTCCGTCCGGCTGCTGACCGAGGCGCTGTGTGAGCGTGGCGAGCCGGATGAAGCCGCCGCGGTACCGGATCCAGACCACCACCAGGACGATGATCAGCACCGCGGTCGACGAGGTACCCAGGAGGTGCGCCACGTGCAGCGTCTCCTGCTGCTGTTCTGCTCCGGCAGCCGCGATCCGCTGCGCGCTCTGGCTCGCGTCCTGCAGCGGTGCGCTGACCGACTTGCCGATGAACGGCACCTTCTCGAGTGCCGTTGCGGTGCTGCGCAACTGCTCCTGGAACGCGGTGCCCTGGTCGTGGACACGAGTTCCGATGTCGGCGAGGGCGCTGATCGATGCGGAGACCGCTCGCCCGAGCAGAACCGCGGCGACCATCCCGGCCACCACGACGACATCGAGCAGCACCTGCCCTGCCGTGCGGATCGGACGTGCGTCGTAGAACACCATGGACAGGTCCTACCACTCGCGCGATGCTGTGCCTCTCGGCCATCGGCCCATGTGGAGTCGGCGGGGCCGGCCCCCGTCGTCAGGCACTGGGGATCGTGGGCAGGTCCCAGTAGGCGGGTCGTTCGTAGTGTTCGGTCCAGCCCCGTCGCATGCGCGACGCGGCGCGGTCGAAGGCGTCGACGACGTCGGTGTCCGGTGTGAGGAGCGCCTGCAGGCGGATGCCGTCGTAGAGGGCGAGGAGCTGCTGTGCACCGCGGATCGGATCCATCGTGGCGGGTTCCCGCCCGGCACGGACGTCTTCGGCGAGGGCGGTGCGCACGGTCTCACGGAACTGGAGGTAGGCGGACCGGTAGTAGTCCGCTCCGTCGGTCGACGGGTCGGTCGACGTGGCGAGTGTGGACGCGATCAGGCGCATCAGGGCGGGTTCCTCGGCATGGGCGGCGAGGAGCGCGTGCAGGAACGCGATCGTGCCCTTCTCGGCGGCGAGGGGGAGCAGGGGAGCGGAGACTGCTCGGGTCCACCGCATCACGGTCGCGGCGAGCACGGCGTGCTGCGACGGGAAGAGCCCCAGGACCTCGGGGACGGTCATCCCCGCGCGTTCTGCGACGTCCTCGAGGGTGAACCGGGACGCGCCGCCGGCGTGGACAGCGGTGATCGCGGCGTTCAGGATCCGGGTTCGGGGGATCTCCTCGTCGGCCGCGTCCTGGTTCGTCAAGGGAGCGAGCGGGTGCTTCCGGAACCAGTCGAGCAGCGCACGCGCGCGGGACGCACCGAAGGTGGAGTCGTTGGGGCGGTTGGCGGTGAAGAGGTCGCTGAACCCCGGCACGTCGTGCAGCAACGGGTCGAGCGGCTGGAACGCCATCGACCAGTCCGGGAAGGACCGGTGTCGGATCGGCTCGTTGAGGAGCACTCGGACGTTGGTGTGGCGGGGATCGGCTCGGACCTGATCGAAGCGTTCAGCGACGACGTCGTCGTTGCCCTCGATGATGCCGATGCAGTTGTCGTCGCGGTGTGCGAGCATCCCGGTGACACCGAGGCGGGTGTTCTTCTCCCGGCCGACGGCGAGGATCTGCGCGAGTTCCGAGTCCGTGATCGGTCGGGTCTGCGTGCTGGTGTAGACGAGCGATCGCATGATGGTTTCCCCTCAGGTGCTGACATGACCGGACCGACCACAGCGTGCTCCACCTCGACCGCCGCGGCAACCCCCTGAACGGGAGACGCCGCGGCGACCGCAGTACTCACACGGATGACGTCTTGGTGAGACCGTGCTCCGTCTTCTCCCAGTAGTGGGGTCGGGTGATGAGCTGCCACAGGCCCTTGTAGGCGGCGACCGAGTGCAGCACCCAGTACGCGGGGTTCAGCAACGCCCAGAGCATCAGGTCGAACCGAGCGCGTTTGTACGGCCCCATCATGGTCAGGTAGATCATCGTGGCGTTGCCGAGCAGGAAGTCGAGCACGCACAGCCAGAGCACCGGGGCGGGGAACACCGGGGCCGTCCACGCCGTGGGCAGCACGAAGGTGGCGATCGTCACCGCGATGCCGGGCAGCATGCCGAGGAACGTCAACGGTGTCCCGGCGATGAGCAGCGCGAACGCAGCAGCCCGGCGCAACCCGATCTCCCGCACGAGCGCACGGGGGCGCCGGGCGTGGACGAGGGCGGTCTGCATGTACCCCTTGATCCACCGCGACCGCTGCCGGACGAAGTTCGGGATCGAGGTGTTCGCCTCCTCCATCGTGGTCGAGTTGACGACGGAGACGCGGTACCCGACCGCGGACGCACGGATCCCCAGGTCGGCGTCTTCGGTGACGTTGTAGGGGTCCCAACCACCGAGCTCGCGCAGGAGCTCGGTGCGGAAGTGGTTCGAGGTCCCGCCCAGCGGGATCGGCAGGTTCCGGGCGTCGAGGCCGGCGAGCATGTAGTCGAACCAGTACGAGTACTCCAGCGTGAACATGCGCGTCAGGGCGTTCTCGTCGGCGTTGAAGTAGCTCAGGGCGGCCTGGACGCACACCGTGTCGGTGCCGGCCCGCTCGAACGTGGTGAACACCTTCTTGAGCTGGTCGGGGTCGGGGCGGTCCTCGGCGTCGTAGATGACCACGTACTCGCCGCGGGCGATCGCGAGGCCGACGTTGCAGGCGCGCGGCTTGGTCTGCGGCGCCCCGGGAGGGACGATGACGATCCGCATCCAGGCCGGTGGTTCAGCGTCGAGGACGGCCTGGCGTGTCTCGTGGTCCTCGGCCTCGACGAGGACCAGGACCTCGAGGCGGTCCTTCGGCCAGTCGAGGACCTCGAGGTTGCGGACGAGGTCGCCGACGATGTTCGCCTCGCGGAACACCGGGACCAGGACGGTGTACGTCGGCAGCGTGGTGTCATCGAGCGCGGCGACGTCGGCCGCTGAGACCTGCTCGACGAGGTCGAAGCGCGCGCCGACCATGGAGACCCAGAACTTGAAGACGATGCCGGCCAGGAACCCGAGCGAGAGCACCGCGGTGACGATGGCGGCGGTCGTACCCGGAGCGATCACCAGGCAGCCGGCGAACGCGAGCAGGGCGATGCCGCCGCCGACCTGTTGACCGCGGGACAGCACCGTGCGGGCGGACATGGCCGGGATCGTGCGGGCGAGGTCGTGTGCGGCGAGGTCGGCGACCTCGTCGTCCAGCTCCCACATGATGCGCTGGCGGACCTCGGCCTCATCGACCGTCCGGAGCACGACCGGCTCGCCGAACTCCTCGGTCAAGGCGGCCCGGAGCACATCCGGGTCCGACCGGCCGCTGGTCAGGACGAGGACACCCTCGCGGATCCGTGCGGAGGCGACCCAGCCCTCGTCGACGTGCCGGCGGACCGAGCACCGGTGCGGCGGGCGCCAGTCGGACTCGCCGCCGCGGTGCCGGGCGGTCGTCTCGTCGATCGACGGGGCGTCGGTCTCGCTGGAGACGGCGGACGCACCGGACACGACGGCGGTCATGCGCCCACCGCCGAGACCAGGGCGTGCATCCACTCGGCGACGACCTCGCGTTCGAACGCCGCGGTCCACGCGAGCGGGATCTGGAGGGCGGCGAGCACCATGACGAGAGCGCTCGTGACCCGGCTGCTGACACGCGGGAGGATCGCGATCGCGACGGCGAGCATCGTGACGAACGTGTTGCCGGCGGTGGCGACCGGGATGAGCCCGATCGCGTATCCGGCGAGGATCCCGGCGAACAGCGCGACCACGATGACGATCGCACCGGGTCGGTGCACGAGCAGGGCCAGGAGGCACCCCGCGACGACCATCGCGAGGAGCAACAGCCCGTCGAACGAACCCACCAGGTGCTCGAGGCCGCTCAGCCGGGTGCTGTCGGTGTGCACGGTGTTCCGCAGTGCCGCGAACGGGTCGCGGAGGACGAGCAGGTCGAGCACGGACATCGAGCCGATGACGGCGATGCTCGGGAACACGAGGACGAGCGTGTTCGCTCGGCGGATGCCCGGCTGTCCGTGCCGGGCGAGCTCCAGCAGCGGGGCGGTCAGAGCTGCGATGACGACGTAGACGAGGCCCATCGGGTCGACGAGCGTCGACACCATCAACGACAGGCCGGCACGGAACCCCGCCTGGGTGTCGCCGTACGAGAAGAACCGCACCATGTCGGCGATCGCGAGCGCGAACAGCGCGATGCCGAGGAAGGCCTGCAGGTCGTTGAGGGCGACGAAGGCGTAGAGCGGGTTCGCGCCGAGCGCGATCGTGAAGACGACCACCTTCCGCATCCGGAGACCGCGCCGGAGCATGGCCTGCGCCAGGAGTTGCAGCAGCACGCCGGCTGCGAGGCCGCCGAGGACCGCTGCACCGTGCACGCCGAACGGCAGGAACCGGAGCAGGACGCCGGAGAGCAGCGGGTAGAGCTGACCGACGGCCTGCACGACGCCGCCGTCGAGTGCCGCCGTCGCCCGGTCGAGGGTCGCCTGGTTGCCGGTCAGCTCCAGGATCGGTGTGGTCGGGATCTCGATCGAGAGCACGGCGACCACGACGTAGGGCACGGCGAACGCGAGCCGGAGGAGCCACCGCGTCCACGCGCGGGGGAGCGGCCGGAGCGCCGATCGGTGCGGCGGCTCGGCCGACGACAGGACGGCGCTCAGACGCGGGACGGTGACGGTCATGCGCGCTCCTTCGGGTGGATGCGGACAGTGGAGCCCAGGCACCCATCACAGTCGGAGGACAGACGAATCGGTACACCCAGAACGGGGTACAGGCGAGTCCCCTAAAGTGAGGACCCCTGCGCGTCTCGTGAATGGGGGTGCCGCCGCGTCGAACCCGAATCGACACGCCGGCACCCACCGTGACCGCCCCACCCGAGGGAGGTCACCTTCGCTTGGTGCCAAAGCTCCGCGCGGATCTCGTCCGCAACGGAGTTGCTGACTCGATGACCCAATCAGGCGACGCCCCTCGTTGGTATCCCCCAAACGGGGAACGCGCGTTCTCTGGATGGCAGCGGGGCCGCTCCCGTGGATTTCCGCGTACCTGTGCGCCCGGAGAGCGGCACGTCCGTACCGTCTCGTGAGCTACCCCGCGCCGCTCAGCTGCGGGGGCCCGATCCCTGTTCCGGGCTGGCATCGTCGCGGACCGCCGCGCCGAACCCGACGTCGTCGTAGCGCGAGGGCGCCTGCTCCTCGACCCGAACGAGGAGCAGACGCCCTCGGTCACCGTCCGGTGTCCGACGAGGCGGTCGCAGCTGTCCGGTCTGCGCATCCATGCCTGGCGGGGTACGTGCGCGAGCCGGGACCACAGCGGCCGCCCGGTACAACGACACGATGACCACTTCTGCCCGCACCCCGCTCGGCGTCACGCTCGTCGACGGCGGCGCCAACGTCGCACTCTTCTCCAGCACCGCGGAGCGCGTCGAGTTCTGCACGTTCGACGACGACGGGAACGAACACCGCACCGAGCTGCAGCACCGCACCGGCTACACCTTCCACGACATCGTCCCCGGCGTCGCCGTCGGCACCCGCTACGGCTTCCGCGTGCACGGCGCGTGGGACCCGGCCAAGGGCCTGCGCCACAACGGCGCCAAGCTCCTGCTCGACCCGTACGCCACGGCGGTCGACGGCTCGTACGAGTGGGGCCAGGCTCTGTTCGGCCACGACATGAACGACCCCGAGACCCGCGACGACACCGACTCCGCCGCCGCGATGCCGAAGTCGGTCGTCGCCGACCGCTCGTTCGACTGGGGCGACGACGTCCGTCCCTCGACCAGTCTGGCCGACACCGTCTTCTACGAGGTCCACGTCAAGGGCTTCACGAAGCAGCACCCGGACGTCCCCGAGGCGATCCGCGGCACCTACGCCGGCATGGCGCACCCGGCGGCGATCCAGCACCTGGTCGATCTCGGCGTCACGGCCGTCGAGCTGCTCCCCACGCACCAGTTCGTCCAGGACTCGACCCTTGCCGACAAGGGGCTCCGCAACTACTGGGGTTACAACTCCATCGGGTTCTTCGCACCGCACGACGAGTACTCGTCCAGCGGCACCGCCGGCGAGCAGGTCGCCGAGTTCAAGGAGATGGTCAAGGCCCTGCACGCCGCGGGGCTCGAGGTCATCATGGACGTCGTCCACAACCACACCGCCGAGGGCAACCACATGGGCCCGACGTTGTCGTTCAAGGGCATCGACAACGAGTCGTACTACCGCCTCGTCGAGGGTGACGAGGCCAACTACTTCGACACCACCGGCACCGGCAACTCGCTCAACGTCGGCCATCCGGCGGCGCTCGGGCTCATCATGGACTCGCTGCGCTACTGGGTCGAGGAGATGCACGTCGACGGCTTCCGCTTCGACCTGGCGACGACGCTGACGCGACAGGACGGCGAGGCCGAGAAGCATTCAGCGTTCCTCGACATCGTCCACCAGGACCCGGTGCTCCGTCGGGTCAAGATGATCGCCGAGCCGTGGGACACCGCGGGGTACCAGGTCGGCGGGTTCCCGGCCGACTGGTCCGAGTGGAACGGCAAGTACCGCGACGACCTCCGTGCCTTCTGGCGCGGCGACGAGGGGGCGCTCGGTGACGCCGTCCAGCGTGTCCTCGGCAGCCCGGACGTGTACGAGGGGTCCCGCCGCTCGCCGCTGTGCTCGGTCGACTTCGTCACGGCACACGACGGCTTCACCCTGGCGGACCTGACCTCGTACGCCGAGAAGCACAACGAGGCGAACGGCGAGGACAACAACGACGGCGAGAGCGACAACGCCTCGTTCAACGGCGGCGTCGAGGGGCCTACGGACGACGCCGGCGTCAACGCGTACCGCGATCGACAGCGCCGGAACTTCCTCGGCACCCTGCTGCTGTCGGCCGGTGTGCCGATGATCCTCGGCGGCGACGAGATCGCTCGGTCCCAGGGCGGCAACAACAACGCCTACTGCCAGGACGACGAGATCTCGTGGTTCGACTGGGAAGCGGCCGACCGGGACCTGCTCGCGTTCACGACCGCGGCCATCGCGTTCCGGGCGCAGCACCGTTCCCTGCGTCCGGAGTGGTACCGCACGGCACCCGGTGACTCCGACTCGACCGTCTCGGTGCTCCGCGCCGACAACGCCGGCTTCGAGGACGCGGACTGGGCCGACGGCGGCAACCGGGCGGTGATGCTCGTCCTCGAACAGGGCGACGACACCGTCGCGGTCCTGCTCAACGCCTCGGACACGACCGTCGAGTTCACGCTGCCCGCGAAGCCGGGTGGCGGCGACTGGCAGCTCGGGTTGTCCAGCGACCCGCAGCAGCAGGTCGCTGCCGGAGCCGCAACTGTGCTCATCCGCGACGCGTCCTTCTCCGCCCTGTCCTGACACCGACAGGTCATCGGCGATCGGCTCGTCCGGGCCGATCGCCGGTGACCTGTACGTTCGACCCATGGGGACTGATGACGTGGCCGGACAGCAGCGGCGGGAGCGGAACCGGTGGTGGCTCTGGTGCGCCGGCGGGTTCGTCCTGTCGCTCGGGCTGCTGCTCGTGCTGGGGCAGTGGTTCCCGGTGAGCGCTGGGGTGCCTGGGGTGTGGTTGGTGCTGGCGATCTCGACGTCTGCGCACCCGCAGGCCGCTCCACGCGCGGGGAACCGTCCCGCGACGATCTTCGCGTTCGTACTGGTGGCGACCGGTCTGAGCCTGCTGATCGGTGCGCTCATCCCGAACCGCGACGACGGTGAACTCCGCGTCGAGGGGACCGTCCTCGGCGTCGCGATCACCGCGGTCGGCTCGATCTGGGCCGCGCTCGTGGCGAAGCGGTTCTCGCGGCGGCAGGTCGATGCCGAGATCGAGCGCTTCCGGCGCGAACAGGCAGCGGCGCCGGAGGACCGTCAGTGAGTCGGCGTCGCCTCGCATCGCTCGGGTGGTTGCTGCTCGGCTTCGCAATGGGGATCTGTACGCTCACGATCCTCGAGCGCTGGTTCCCGGTCGAGAGCCTCGTCTTCGTGGCGTGGGGTGCGTTCGGCACCGCCATGTGGTTCGAGACCGGGCGAGATGCCCCGCGGAAGGAACGGCGTCCGCACTGGGCACGGAACCTTGCGGTGTTCTACGCCGTCGAGACCGTCGGGATGGGACTGCTGTTCGGCGGACTCTGGCCCGACGACGACGCAAACGGTGACCGCGTGACCGGCGTAGTGATCGGTGGCGTCCTGGTGCTCAGCGCGTTCCTGGTCCCGCTGCGCAGTCGACGTCGACGAGTGTCCGAACCGGTGTCAGTGGGGCCGGGTGAGCAGGAAGGCCACGGTGTTGCACAGGACGTGCGCCAGGATCGCGCCGCCGATGCGCACGGTCATGGTGACGAGCGTCGCCGTCAGCAGGCCGAGCACCAACATCGGCTCGAAGCCCGCGACTGACGATGTGGTCGTGCTGATCGCCAGGTCACGTGCGCTCTCGGCGCGCCGGTTGCGCGGGCAGCGCGGAGGCCACGGTCGCCACCGGTGCTCGTCGGATCGCGATCACGGTCACGTCGTCGTCGTGCGCGACCTCGTCCGCCCGCGCGGACAGCGCCGCCACCAGCGCTGTGGGTTCAGAGCCGCAGGCCCGTGCGAGATCGGCCACGGCGTCGACGGTGTCCTCGCGCCCGCCGAACAGGTCGAGCACACCGTCACTGAACGAGATGAGCAGGTCGCCGGTGTCGAGGAACCCGTCGGTCGTCGCCCACTCGTCGCGGAGCCCCATCCCGAGCGGGAGGTCGCTCGACCGGAGCCGATCCACGCCACCGTCTGACCTGAGCACCAGGCTCAACCCGTGGCCCGCGTCCGCCCACCGGAAGGTGCCGTCAGTCGAGATGCGCGCGTGGAACAGCGTGGTGAACGTCACGTCGGTCGCGCTGGCCTCGGCGGCCAGCCCGTCGGCTGCGCGGAGGAGGGCCTCGGACGGGTCGTCGACGGTGCGGGCACTGCGGACCGTTGCCCGCACGGCCGCTGCGATCAGCCCCGCCCCCACGCCCTTGCCCATCACGTCACCGAGGCTGACGGCGATCCCGGTGTTCGTCTCGTACCAGTCGAAGAAGTCACCACCGACCGACTTCGCCGGCAGGCAGGCGCCCGCCACCGCGACGTCCGCGCCCAGGTGGTCGGTCGACGTCGGGAGCAGCGACCGCTGGACGGCGGCGGCCCGGTCGATCTCCGCGCGCACGCGTTCCTCGCCCAGCCGGGCAGCGCGCACGTTGCGCCGCGCTCGCCGCGAGAGTTCCTGCACGACCGCCGCGACCGTCCCGAACACGATCACGGTCACGCCGAGACGGACCAGCTCACTCGCGCCGGGCACGTTCGTCGGCGTCAGGAAGTAGGGCGCCATGATCACGAGCGTCACGCCCAGCGCCGCGTACACGACGGTCAGGCGCCCACGGAGGGACCCGCACCAGACGACCGGCAGGACCGCGAGCGAGGTGAAGACGGAAGCACTTGCGCCCGTGCTGGTCCGGAACAGCGCGATCGCCACGAAGTCGAGCACCAGCAACGCCGGCACGAGCCCGACGGAGTGCGGCAACGCCAGTGCCACGGCGGCCACGACCGTCGCGACACCGGTGACCGCGAGGCTCGCGACGAACAGGCCGTCGTCCGTCACCTGGAGCGACGGCACCGTGATGCTCAGGACGGCTCCGAGCGCCAACAGCGCACTCAGTGGAGCCTGCCGGGCGAGGGGGCTCTCGAGGATGCTGGTTGGGCGAGACATTCGAGAATGACGTTACCGGTCGGGGCGGGTCATCGTGCGGTCGGTGTCAGCGGGGCCAGGTGAGCACGACCGCCACGGTGTTGAACAGGACGTGCGCCACGATCGCCCCGCCGATGCGCCCGGTCATGGCGACGAGCGCCCCCGTCAGCAGGCCGAGCACGAACGTCGTCACGAAGACCTCGAACCCCGCGACCGGCGACGTGGTCGTGCTGATCGCCAGGTGCATCAGCGCGAACGCGAACGCGGTCACCAGCACCGCGAGGAACCGCGTGCGTGGCGTCAGCTCGGCCGACAGTCGACGCTGCATGACACCCCGGAACACGATCTCCTCGAGCACCGGACTGACCAGGCACACCCCGATCGCCGAGACCACGAGCAGCAGGACGTCCGGGGTACCGAGGGTCGGCTGCGGCGTCAGCCCGGTCGCGCCGAAGAACGCGACGGACAGCACGGCGTCGAGCCCGCGGCACACGACGACGATGCCGATCGCCGCGACGACGTCGGCCCACCCGAGTCCGAGCCGCCGCACGAGGACGGCCGGGCTGGACTTCCGGAGTACCCACCCGACACCGAGCACGAGCGGCACCCACACGGCCAGGTCCGCAGCGAGCACTTGCGTGATCGGCGCAGGTAGACCCCCAGTCCGGGCGACGCCACCGACGATGCGGGACAGCAGCACGGCGACCAGGAGCGCGATCACGATGACCTGCAGGTCCCGCGCCGCCGAGGAGGGGCGGGCGGCGGTCGGCGCGTCCGGTTCGGGCTGCATGTCGCCACCGTACGGGACGCAGAACGAGACTCGACGTCGCACGACCCCGAGCGCGTCTCATCGGTGTGGCAGTATTTCCCTGCCGAACGCTGGGACGATCCCGGTCGACCTGCGACAGGGACTCTGCAGGGCGCGGCGACTTCCGGGGAAGGGTGCCGCGTGGAGCTACGCGACTACATAGCGGTCTTGCGCAAGGGATGGGTCTTCATCCTGGTGCTGGCACTGGTCGGGGTCGCGGCCGCGGCCGGCTTCTCCCTGGTGAAGAAGCCGGTCTACGCAGCATCCGCGCAGGTCTTCGTCTCCACGGAGACGTCCGGCAGCGCGAGCGACCTGGCGCAGGGCAACACGTTCACCCAGCAGCGCGTGCTGACGTACTCGAACCTGGTGTCGACGCCCATCGTCCTGTTGCCGGTCATCTCGTCGCTCAAGCTCGACATGAATGCCGACCAGCTCGCGACCATGGTGTCGGCGACGGCACCGACCAGCACCACCCTCATCTCCATCTCGGTGGAGGGCACCGACCCGGTGCAGGCCGCGAACATCGCGAACGCGACCTCGCAGAGCCTGACCAACGTCGTGCAGGACATCGAGGCCACCGACGCGAGCGGCAAGAGCACGGTCAAGCTGACCCGCGTCAAGCAGGCGGACGTCCCGAGCACCCCGGTCAGTCCGAACGTGCCCGTCAACGTCGCACTCGGTCTGCTCGTCGGGCTGGCACTCGGCATCGGGATCGCCGTGCTGCGCGAGACCCTGGACAACCGTGTCCGCACGGAGCTCGACGTCGAGAAGATCAGCGACAAGCCGGTCATCGGCGGGATCGCCTACGACGCCAAGGCCGCCGAGCGTCCGCTCATCGTGCAGGTCGACCCCCGCAGCCCCCGTGCCGAGTCCTTCCGGACGCTCCGCACGAACCTCCAGTTCCTCGACATCGGCACGGGCGCTCGGACCTTCGTCATGACGTCGTCGATGCAGTCCGAAGGCAAGAGCACGACCGTGGCGAACCTCGCGATCGCCCTGGACAGCGCCGGCTTCCGGGTCATCCTGATCGACGCCGATCTGCGCCGCCCCCGCGTCGCCGAGTACATGGACGTCGAGGGCAACGCCGGCCTCACCGACGTGCTCATCGGTCGTGCCGACCTCGAGGACGTCGCACACCCGTGGGGGCGCGGCAAGCTCGTCGTCCTGCCCGCCGGACCGATCCCGCCGAACCCGTCGGAACTCCTCGGCTCGCGCGCGATGCAGGACCTGATCGAGCGCCTCGAGCAGCAGTTCGACTACGTGCTGTTCGACGCGCCGCCGCTGCTCCCGGTGACCGACGCGGCGATCCTGGCGAAGAAGGCATCGGGCGCGATCATCGCGGTCGCCTCGGGCCACACCCACAAGGGGCAACTGGCGGCAGCCATCGCATCGCTCGAGAACGTCGGCGCCCCGATCTCCGGCTTCGTCATCACCAAGATGCCCGTCAAGGGTCCCGGTGCGTACGGGTACGGCCGGTACGGGTACGGGTACGGGTACGGCTACGGCCAGGACGACGGCGCCACCGCATCGGTGACCCCGCCGAAGCAACCCGGCAAGAAGCTCGGCGTGCTCCGGCGAGCCGGACGCTGAGCGGAGCCGCGACATGACGACGCGCCGGGGGACCCGAAGCCTCGGCCGCGCACTGCCCCGAACCACGCTCATCGTGGTGGCGGCCGTCGTGGTGGTACTGGTCGTGATCGACATCGTGCTCGTCTCCCTCGCCCTGGGGCGCACCGCGCCGGAGCAGAACGGGCCAGCAGGCCCGATCCCCACGTTCACGAGCACACCCGACACGACCGAGACGCCGCGCGCGAGCGCGTCTGCTGACGCAGACCCCGCATCGGCAGCTCAGCAGGGGCGGCGCCTGTTGGCAGCTGTGGACGACCGGGAGGCATGGCGCGCGTCCGGCGGGTCGTGCGGCGGCCCGCGGCCGGTGCTGGAACACACCGTGGACGGCGGGTCGACGTGGGTTCCGGTGGGACTCGGGACGGATGTCGGATCGCTCATGGCGATCCGGGCCTCCAGTACAGAGCTCTCGATCATGGCGGGCGTCGGCGAAGACTGCACCACGACCGTGCGGACCGCCACCGATGCCGGCGTGACGTGGAACGAGGGGACGCCCGGCGCCGCCGGCGCCGGGATCAGCACCGACGGTGTGGTGCTCGCGAGCGAGACGATCCAGGCCCCGTGTGCAGACCCGATCGAGGCGTTCCAGGGGGAGCGGACCTCGGTCGTCGTCTGCGACGGCCAGCTCGAGTGGCGGGCCGGTACGGACGCCTGGGTGGACGTGCCGATGGGCGGCGTGCGCTCGATCGCGGTCGACGGCGGCGAGTACACCCTGGCCCGCGTGGACGTGGCGTCGTGCTCCGGCGTGCAGCTCGTGACCATGCCCGCAGCGGACGTGACCCCCAGCACTGCGGTCTCGCCGGTGGGCTGCGCCGAGGGGGCCGACTCCGACGGCACCGTCACGATCGACCGTGCGGGGCAGGACGTGTGGCTGTGGGACGGCGAGACGGTCAGGGTCTCGAGTGACGGTGGTGCGTCGTGGTGATGCGACCATGACGGCGGACGCGCTCCGCGCACCGAGCGTGGTCGGGGCCGGTGACGAGTGGAGTCGTTCGTACTCGCGCCGGGTGCTCATCACGGATCTGCTCGCGCTGATCTGGGTGGTGTTCGGCGTGCAGATCGCCTGGCTGGGGATCGAGTCGAACCTCGCCACCAACACCGCGGACCTGCGGCTGAGCTACTCGGCCATCTCCATCGTCGTGATCGTGGTGTGGATGAGCGCCCTCGCCCTGTACGACACCCGCGGTGCGCGGGTCATCGGCGTCGGGAGCACGGAGTACCGGCTGGTCGCGGACTCCAGCGTCCGGGTGTTCGGGCTGCTGGCGATCGCGGCGTTCCTGCTGCACGTCGATCTTGCCCGCGGGTACGTGCTCATCGCCTTCCCCATCGGGATACTGGTGCTGCTGTTGTCGCGCTGGATGTGGCGGCAGTGGTTGGTCGCCCAGCGCCAGCAGGGCGCCTACTCGGCGACGGTGCTCCTGGTCGGCTCACCGGCCAGCGTGCTGCACATCGGCCGTGAACTGGCTCGTTCCCCCGAAGCCGGGTACCGCGTGGTGGGTGCCGTCGTGTCCTCCAACCACCGCGGGCTGCTGGCGGGCTCGACGATCCGGAGCCACGGCGGTTTCGACGACGTCGGCTCCGCGCTGCGCGAGACCGGTGCCGACACCGTCGTGATCACGAGCTCGGACGACCTGCCGCCGGAGCGGGTCCGCGAACTCAGCTGGTCGCTCGAACCCGGCAGGCAGCACCTGGTCGTCGCGCCGAGCTTGACCGACATCGGCGGTCCGCGCATCCACACCCGACCGGTGCAAGGACTGCCGCTCATCCACGTCGAGACGCCGACGTACTCGGGACGCAAGCTCTACACGAAGCGGGCCTTCGACCTCGTCGGCGCGACGCTGCTCGTCATCGTCCTGTCACCGCTGCTGCTCGTGCTGACCCTGCTGGTGACGACCACGACACCGGGGCCGGTCTTCTTCCGCCAGGAGCGCGTCGGCCTGAACGGCGGCACCTTCCGGATGATCAAGTTCCGATCGATGGTCGTCGATGCCGAGGAGCGCTTGCAGGAACTCAGCGCCCTCGACCGGGCGGAGGGGAACGACGTCCTGTTCAAGATGCGGAACGATCCCCGCGTCACCCGGGTCGGCGGATTCATGCGGCGGTACAGCCTCGACGAGGTGCCGCAGCTGTTCAACGTCCTCGCAGGCAGCATGTCGCTCGTCGGCCCACGTCCTCCGCTCGCCCGCGAGGTCGCGCGCTACGACACCCACGTCCACCGTCGGTTCCTGGTGAAGCCGGGCATGACGGGTCTGTGGCAGGTCAGCGGTCGGTCCGACCTGTCGTGGGAGGACTCGGTGCGGTTGGACCTGTACTACGTGGAGAACTGGTCCATCACGGGCGATCTCGTGGTGCTCTGGCGGACTGCCAAGGCCGTCTGGCGATCGCAAGGAGCATATTGATGGCCGCGCTCGAGGCGCCGCCCTTCCAGAACGCGTCCGTCAATGGACGGCGTGAAGTGAATGGGGTCACTTCGGCCGAGGAGGGGCTGCTGAGATGACCGAGGTACTCCAAATCAACGTTCGCCTCAGTGAGGGCGGCGCGGCCGGGGTCGCGCGGACCCTGCACGACGGCCTGCCATCGCGTGGGATCGGCGCGAAGATCGCGTACGGCTATGCGAAGGGCGGAAGCCCGTCGCCGCTGGAAGCGGAGTACGGCGCTCTCCGACTCACATCGGCTCCGCGAGCCGCGCTCAATCTCGCTGCGCACCATATCGTCGGGACCGAGGTGGTCCGCCCATCACGGTCGAGGAGAGCGTCCCTGCGACGGGCGGTGCGACAGAGCGACGTCGTCCACCTCCATGCCATCCACAGCTACATGATGCCGCCGACCGACCTTCTCTCGATGATCGCTGAGGAAGGGAAGCCCATCGTGTGGACCATGCACGACCAGTGGGCGATGACTGGGCGGTGCGCACAGCCCGGGACGTGCACCGGGTGGGAGGG
>NZ_CACSJV010000028.1:0-42310 GCF_902706105.1 Curtobacterium sp. 18060
ACCCCGCCACGCCGCCTACCCTTGACGCGTGGCTCATCTCCTCGGCGCCGAGAACCTGCATCTCGAGTTCCCCACCAAGGTCGTCTTCGACAACGTCACCCTCGGCATCGACGAGGGGGACCGGATCGGCGTGGTCGGACGCAACGGCGACGGCAAGTCGACCCTCCTCGCGCTGCTGTCCCAGCGCCTCGAACCCGACGACGGCCGCGTCACGCACCGCCGCGGGCTGACCGTCGGCTACCTGGACCAGCGCGACATCCTGCCCGAGGGCGCGACCGTCGGCAGCACCGTCGTCGGCGACCTCGAAGAACACGAGTGGGCCGGCGACCCGAAGATCCGCGACGTCATCGGCGGCCTGGTGTCGGACATCCCGTGGGACGTCAGTGTCGACGAGCTGTCCGGTGGCCAGCGCCGCCGTGTGGCACTCGCGCGGCTGCTCGTCGGCGACTGGGACGTCCTGTTCCTCGACGAGCCCACGAACCACCTCGACGTCGAGGGCATCCAGTGGCTCGCCGAGCACATCAACCGTCGCTGGTCGTCGAACCAGGGCGGCATGGTGGTGGTGACGCACGACCGGTGGTTCCTCGACGCCGTGTCGACCGACACGTGGGAGGTCCACGACGGCGTCGTCGACCCGTTCGAGGGCGGCTACGCGGCGTACATCCTGCAGCGCGTCGAGCGTGACCGGCAGGCAGCCGCCAGCGAGCAGCGCCGCCAGAACCTGGCCCGCAAGGAGCTCGCGTGGCTGCGCCGCGGCGCACCGGCCCGGACGAGCAAGCCGAAGTTCCGCATCGACGCCGCGAACGCCCTGATCGACGACGTCCCGCCGATCCGCGACACGGTCGCGCTGGCGAAGACGGCGACCGCCCGCCTCGGCAAGGACGTCGTCGACCTGCTCGACGTCAGCGTCTCGTTCGACGGCACCCAGATCCTGGACCGCATCGAGTGGCGCATCGCACCGGGGGAGCGGACCGGCATCCTCGGCCCGAACGGCGCCGGAAAGTCGACGCTGCTCAACCTCGTCTCCGGCACGCTCGCGCCGACGAGCGGCCGGGTGAAGACCGGCAAGACGGTGCAGGTCGCGATCCTCGACCAGCAGCTCGCCGACCTGGCCCAGTTCGCGAACGACCGCGTGCGCGAGGTGGTCGCCCGCAAGAAGACGAGCTACGTCGCGGACGGCAAGGAGATGACGCCGGCGCAGCTGCTCGAACGCCTCGGCTTCACGGCGGAGCAGCTCTCCACGCCGGTCAAGGACCTGTCCGGTGGCCAGAAGCGCCGCCTGCAGCTCATGCTCATCCTGCTCGACGAGCCGAACGTGCTGATCCTCGACGAGCCCACGAACGACCTCGACACCGACATGCTCGCCGCCATGGAGGACCTGCTCGACACCTGGCCGGGCACCCTGCTGGTCGTCTCCCACGACCGGTACCTGCTCGAGCGCGTCACCGACCAGCAGTACGCCGTGCTCGGCGGGCACCTGCGGCACCTGCCCGGCGGCGTCGACGAGTACATGCGGCTCCGTGCGGCCGGCACCGGTGGCGGGACCGCTTCTGCGGCTGCCGCCGCGTCTGCCGGGAGGCCCGACACCGCAGGCGGGACCGGCTCGGCCGGTGCCGTGGCCGGATCCAGTGCGTCGGCCGGTTCCGGCGCGTCGGCTGCGGCGGCCTCGGGCCTGTCGGGCGCGGAGCGTCGGACGGCTGAGAAGGAGATGTCGGCGCTGGACCGCAAGATCGCGAAGGTGGGCGCGGACCGGAAGAAGCTGCTCGACGATTTCGCCACCCACGACCAGTCGGACTACGCCGGGCTCGGGGAGCTGCAGGCGAAGCTCGCGGCGCACGAGGCCGAGATCGAGCAGCTCGAAGAGCGCTGGCTCGAGGTCGCGGAGCTGCTCGGGGTCTGAGTGGGTCTACTCCGCTGGCTTCGCGTCCTCGGGAGCCCCGCCGCCGGGGTTCGCGACGACCTCCCACAGGTGGCCGTCCGGGTCCTGGAAGAACCCGGACCACATGCCCCAGGGCCGCGTGTACGGGGGAGCGAGCATCGTCGCGCCGGCGATCCGGGCCCGGTCGAGGAACGCTTCGGCGTCGGCCTGACTGTCGACGAAGTGCCCGATCGTCGCCGCGGGGCCGTCGGCGAGGGCAACACCAGAGTCCTTCGCCATGTCGTCCCGCCCGTAGACGCTGACGATCAGACCGTCGTCGAGGGTGAACATCGCCGTGGTGCCGCCCGCTTCGGTCTCGTTCGGCGGGTACTCGGTGCCGATGACGCCGCTGCCCTCGATCCCGAGCAGGGCGCGGTAGAAGTCCGCCGATCGTGCGACGTCGGCGACGGCCAGGGTGATCGCGTGCATGGGCGGGAGGCTACCCCCGGTGCGCGGAGGCGTCTCCGCCGCAACGCCACAACGCCGCGGCCAGGGCGTCGATCTCCTGCCGTGCGCTCGGATCGTTCGTCCCCTCGGCGAAGGCCGTGAACACGACACGGTCCCCGGCGACCTCGTCGGTGACTCCCGTCAGGCCGTACATGTCGTCGAGCGTCCCGGTCTTGCCCCGGACGTGCCCGCGGGCGTCCGCTGCTGCGCCGGCGAAGCGGCCGTTCTCACCGAGCGTGCCCGTCCGTCCGGCCACGGCGAGTCCGGCGTCGACCGGTGCGAGGCCGTCCCGCTTCGCGGCGACCGCCCGCATCAGCGTGGTGAGTGCCGAGGCGGGCACCCGGTTGTCCGGGCTGAGACCGGAGCCGTCCACGAGCCGCAGGCCCTCGGTCGGCACGCCGTAGTGGACGAGTGCCTTCGCGCTGCCGGCCTGCACGGCGTCGAAGGACCGACCGGCACCCTCGGCGATCGCGACGTGGCGGGCGAGCACCTCGGCGAGGGTGTCGTCGGAGTCGGTGAGCAGCATCCCGACGAGCTCCGACACCGTCGCGGACCGCACCGTTCCGAGCACCTGCCCGCCGGACGGCGCCGCCACCGAGGCCGTGTCCACCCGGACGTCCGGCCCGAGGAGCGCCGCGAACGCCGTCGCAGCGCGGGCGACCGCTCCGTCGCTCCGCATCGAGTACGACTCCGTCGGGTCGTCGCGGTCGCCGTCGACCATGAGCGCCGTGATGTTCGAGACGCTGCCGCTCGTGCGGGCGCTCTTCTGCCAGCTCGGGTGCCACGCCGGGCCGTCGAACAGGGCGGTGTCGACCTGCACCACGGTCACCGGTCGTCCACCGCGGGCGGCCAGCACCTGCTCCGCCAGGTCGTCCAGGTGCGGTGCGTGCGGGTAGACGCTGTCCTGACCGGACGGCAGTCGACTCAGTGTCGGGTCCCCGCCGCCGACCAGGACCACGGCCCCGGGGCGGGTGCCGTCGACCACCGAGGTGGTGAAGCGGTGATCGGGTCCGAGGGCGGACACCGCGGCGGCGGCCGTCACGACCTTCATCGTGCTGCCCGTCTGCGTCGGTTCGTCGCCGCGGTGCGTCAGGACCGGCTTCCCGGTCCGGGCCGATCGCGCATCGAGGAACAACGAACCGGCGTGCCAGCGGGCGGCGAGAGCATCGGCGGTGCAGCGCTCACCTGCCGCCGTCGCCTGGCGCTGCGCTCCGATGGCCGTGGCCGTCGCAGTGATGCCGGCGGCCAGCAGCAGGAGCACGACCGCGAACACGATGGTGTGTCGGCGGCGACGGATGAGGGCACGGAGTCTGGGCACGGGACCATCGTGGCGAGCATAGGGTTCGGCACACATCGAGCCGACGACCGAAGCGTGGCCATGGGCTTCGGTCCAGCGGGTGAAGCGGTCGCAGCGGTCGGTTCAGTCGCCGAGGCCGAGGATGAGTCGCCGGAGCAGCCCGGCCAACTGGTCCTGCTCGGCGTCGGACACCCCGGACAGGATGTCCCGCTCCGCCGTCAGCAGGTCCGCGATGGCCGCGTCGACCGCGATCCGGCCTTGGCTGGTCAGTGACACGAGGATGCCGCGGCCGTCCTTCGGGTCCGTCCGACGCCCCACGAGCCCACGCGCCGTCAGACGGTCGACCCGGTTCGTCATGGTGCCGCTCGACACCAGGGTCTGCTGCAGCAGAGTCTTCGGGCTCAGCTCGTACGGCTCACCCGCACGCCGCAGGGCGGACAGCACGTCGAACTCCCACGGCTCCATGTCACCGGCGTCGAAGGCCACTCGCCGCGCGCGGTCCAGGTGCCGCGCGAGCCGGTCCACGCGGGACAGCACCTCGAGCGGGCTGAAGTCGAGGTCGGCACGCTCACGACCCCACGCCGTGACGATCCGGTCGACCTCGTCCTGGTGCGGCATCCCTCCATCTTGGTCCATACATCCGAGCCGGGTCAGGATTCGACGAGGTGCATTCGGATCGTGGTGCAGCCCTCGTGGAGGAGACGCCGACTCGCCTCGATGCTGAGCGAGCGGAACTCCCCGTTTGCTAGCACCTCGAGGGGCTTTCGGTGGGGTAGGGGAACGGAGGCGATGTGGGAGACGAGCGCATCGATACACGACCTCGTGGTGACGGTGAGCAGCCGAACTCCCATGGCGTGCGTTTTCGACGCCGATCGGCTTAGTTGCAGGCCAGCATCGCGAACGGCGGTGGCGTCACCGTGATCCAAAGCGATCTGCAGTACATCGATCGCGCGGATGAGGTCCGTCCGAGCGGTAGCGAGTTCGCGGCGAGCCGAGTAGATGAGCCGTCCGAGAGCTCCGATACCGAAGAGGACGAGCGTAATGATGACGCTGACGGCTGTCGCCCCTAGACCCGAGAAGGCGGCGACAGCACCGAGTGCGTAGAAAATGATTGACGCGAGCAATGCATATCCGGGTACGAAAGCGCCCGATGTCCGTGCGACGAGCCCGGATCCGCTTGCCACCGACCGGAGGGCCATCCCCATCATCAGGAACATGACGGCCACGTAGCCTGTCAGGACGCTGAGGCCGACAACGACTCCGGAATCGGCCTTGTCGGCGCCGACCCAATGCGCGATCGGGTCCAAGCCGAACGACGCGATGAACGCAGCACCGATGGCAGCCGTGACCACCCCGAGGAAGGAAGCAGCCCAAAGACCTACACCCGCTAGTAGGGCAAACAGCCGAGAGAGCTTGCGCCGGGTTGAGACCCGGGTGTAGGTCGGTAAGACTAGCGCCCCTCCGAAAGCCGGGAGAAGGGCGATCAGCAGCGGCATCGTTGGAATCGGTCCTGCGGCAGGGGCGCTGACGACAAGCACGACGGCGAGCGTCATGGACACGCTAGCCATGACTAGAGCGGTGCTGGCGATAGGCAAACGAAGCAGCACCGGGCACTTCGGTTCCGGTAGCCAGACCTCCGCTCGATCGACGACGCTCTCGAAGAATGGAACCTCCGCTGGACGCCGTCGCTGGTAGCGCCCGAAATTGATACTCAGCATGCACGAACGGTAGCCAGTGCCACTGACGTGCGCTCGGCATGGGAGGATGGACGAGCACCCACGGGTGCGTTCCGCCTTGGTGTAATGGCAGCACGACGGCCTTTGGTGCCGTTAGGTCCGGGTTCGAATCCTGGAGGCGGAGCCGACGGCCGTGGCGGGCGGGGTGCTCCTGCGCGCAGCCCCGCCTCGCCGCACCCGGCGTCGTTCCCGGGCTACTTGAGCAGCCCCTCCTTGGTCAGCCAGTCCTTCGCGGCGGCCTGGGCCTGGGCCTTCTCGCTGCCCTCGACACGGTTGCGCAGCTCGATGAGGTCATCGGTCGTCAGCTTCTCGGACAGCTTGTTCAACGTCGACGCGAGCTTCGCGCTGTAGATGTCCTTGTTCAGGAACGGCAGGATGTTCTGCGACGCGATCAGGTTCTCGGGGTCCTTCAGCACGAGCAGCTTCTTCGTCACGAGGTCGGGTGACGTCGTGTAGATGTCGGCCACCTGCACGGTGTCGTCGACGAGTGCCTTGACCGTGTCGGGCCCGCCGTAGTCCTCGATCGACTTGAACGTGACCTTGTCCACGCCGTACGTGGACTTGAGCCCGGGGATGCCGTACGGAAGGGTGCCGAACTGCGGGTTGGCACCGAGCGAGAACGGCTCGATCTTCGACAGGTCACCGATCGACGTGAGGCCGTTCTTCTCGGCCTCGGCCTGGGTCACGACGTAGGCGTCCTTGTCCTCGGCCGGAGACGGCTCGAGCACCTGGAAGTCCTTCGGGATCTCGGTCTTCAGCGCGGCGTCGACCTCCGCTGTCGTCTTCGCGGTGGCCTTGGTGTCGTAGAAGAACAGCAGGTTGCCGTTGTACTCCGGCATGAGGTTGATCGAACCGTCCTTGAGCGCGGGGATCGTCGTCTGCCGCGGGCCCAGGTTGAACTTGGTCGTCACGTCGAACCCGGCGTCCTTCAGGACGAGGGCGTACATGTTGCCCAGGATCTCGCTCTCCGGGAAGTTGAACGAGCCGACCACGATCGGCGTGCTGCCCGATCCGCCGCCCCCGCCCGATGCCGGCTTCGTGGGGTCGGAGGTGGAACAACCGGAGAGTGCCACGATCGCCCCGACCGCGATCACACCCGCGAGGATGCGTGTTCTGGTGCCTGCTGTGAACATCAGTGGTCCCTTTCGTCGACGGAGAGTGCCGTCACCGCGCGGCGCCGGAGTGGCAGCGCGCGGACGTGTGTGCGGCGGCGGGTCTGCCCCTCGGGGCCGCGGCGGGTGAGGTGTTGTGCGAGGGCGAACAGGCCGTCGATCACGAGGGCGAGGACCGTCACGAGCAACGCGCCACCGAGGATGAGGTCGTTGTCGTTCAGACTGATGCCCGTCGAGATGATCGCGCCGAGCCCGCCCAGCGAAATGTACGACGCGATCACGACGGTCGCGATGACCTGCAGGACCGACGCGCGGATCCCGCCGATGATCAGCGGCAGCGACAGCGGGACCTCGACCTTGAGCAGGATCTGCAGCTCGGTCATCCCGACCGAGCGGGCGGCATCCACCGTCTGCGGGTCCACGGACTCCACACCGGAGTACGCCCCGGCGAGGATCGAGGGGATCGCCAGGACGACGAACGCGACGATGGACGCGATGAAGGCGGTCTGCGTGAACGGCACGGTCATCCCGATGATGACGAAGAGGGTGCCGAGCAGGCCCAGCGTCGGCAGCGCGCGCATGGAGCCACTGAAGGCGATGACGAAGCTGCGCCCGCGCCCGGTGTGTCCGATGTACAGGCCCAATGGCAGCGCGATCAGCGCCGCGATGGCGACCGAGATGAAGGTGTAGAGCAGGTGTTCGCCGATCCGGTCCTGGATCGGCAGCGGGGTCTGCAGGCCGGGGCGGTAGTTCGCCGGGTCGAGCAGCCAGGCGACCGCATGGAGGAAGAACTGCACGGTCAGGCCCCCCGTTCGATCGTCGCCAGCTCGGCTCGACGCCGCGACCGCCGCGACGGCTGCTGGATCCGTCGGGACCACGGCATCAGGATGCGACCGAGCGCCACCAGGACGGTGTCGAAGACGAGGGCGACGAAGAGACTCGCTGCCACGCCGACCAGGATCTCCTCGAGGAACTGACGCTGTCGCCCGTCCGTGAACAGGAACCCGATGTTCGCGGAACCGACCAGGGCGCCGACCGAGACCAGGGCGACGGTGCTCGCCGAGACCACCCGCATCCCCGCGAGCAGGACAGGACCCGCCAGCGGGAGCTCGACCGTCCAGAAGCGCCCCCACGCGGAGTACCCCACCGAAGTGGCCGAGTCCACGACGTCCGCCGGGACGGCGGCGAACGCATCAGCTGCCAACCGCACCATGATGGCGACCGCGTACACCGATAGCCCGACGACGATGTTCACGGGATCCGTGATGCGGGTGCCGAGCAGGTAGGGCAGGATCACGAAGAGCGGCAGGGACGGGATCGTGTAGAGCAGACTGCCGCCGCCGACGATGACCGATCGGACTGCCTGCCACCGGTTCGCCACCCACCCCAACGGCACCGCCACGACGAACCCGAGGACGATGGGCACGGTCGCGAGGCCCGCATGCGTGACGGTGAGGCCCCAGACGAGACCGAAGTTCGCGATGATCCAGTTCAGGTCAGCATCCCAATCCTCGTCGGACGACCAGCGATCGGGACCAGCGCCCCGCAGGAGCGCTGCGTCGGCCTCAGAGTAGTCGCGCCGCGCGGATCTGACCGGCCCGGAGCGTGCCCCGCACCGGAACCCTCGTCACTGGTGCAGGAAGTCCTGCCGCTCCTGCTCGACGACCGGCGCGAGCCGCACCCGGACCACCGGCCCCGAGTCCACGCTGGTGACGCCCTCGAGCGCGACCACGAGCGCTTCGGGGCGCTGCTCCCAGACGACCTCGCCGGCGTGGCCGAGCACGGCGACGGACCGGATGGTGCGGCCGAGCAGGCCCGAGGCCGACCCGAACGCCCGGATGCGGGCCGACCCGTCGTCGGGATCGGCCAGCAGGGTCGCGTAGACGGCATCGCCGGTGACGTCGTGGCGCGTCGTGAACCGGACGTCCTCGGCGGTGTACTCGACCGTGTCGGCGTCCACGAACGAGCCGGCGGGACGAGTGGTCGGCCCCTCGCCCGAGATCGTCCACGGCCGGGTGCCGTAGATCGCCTCGCCGTTCACCGCGAGCCACGAGCCGATGCCGCGCAGGATGCGGACCTCGTCCTCGGGCAGGGTGCCGTCGGCCTTCGGGCCGGTGTTGAGCAGCAGCACACCGTTCTTCGCGACCACGTCGACGAGTTCGGCGACCAGGTCGCGCACGGTCTTGTAGTCGTGACCCTCGATCCAGCTCCACGCGGTCTTCGCGATCGCGGTGTCGTTCTGCCAGACGGTCTCCGGTGTGCCGGCCATCGCTCCGCGCTCGATGTCGTACACGGCGCTGCCCGGCGCGAACGTCTCCCACTTGTAGTTGATGACCACCTCGCGGCCCCACTCGGCGGCGCGGTTGTAGTAGTAGGCCGCGAGGGTGCGGACGTACGGCTGGAACGCGGGCTGCTCGATCCACCAGTCGAACCAGAGCACCTGCGGGCGGTACTTGTCGATGAGCTCGACGGTGCGGAGCAGCCAGTCCTCCAGGAAGCGCTCGTTCGGGGCGGTCTCCTCGCGCTGCGCCGGCCCGTAGAAGTCGCTGAACCGCGGATCGAGCACGTCCGAGGGGGTCTTCGTCCCGCCGTTCATGAAGAACCAGTGCTCGGCCCGGTGGGACGACGCGCCACGGACCATCCACGCTTCGTCCGCGGCGACGAGGAGCTCGCCGAACACGTCACGCCCGGGCCCGAGCTGCGCGGCGCTCCACCGGGAGCGGTCGGTGTCGTACATCGCGAAGCCGTCGTGGTGCTCGGCGACCGGGACGACGAACTGTGCGCCGGCCTCGCGGAACACCCGCACCCACGCCGCGGCGTCGAAGTGCTCCATCGTGAACGAGGGGATGAAGTCCTTGTACCCGAACGCGTCGTGCGGTCCGTAGGTCTCGACGTGGTGGGCGAACTCCGGCGTGCCGGCGCGGTACATGTCGCGGGAGTACCACTCGTTCCGGAACGCGGGGACCGAGAAGACGCCCCAGTGGACGAAGATCCCGAACTTGGCGTCCTGGTACCAGAGCGGTGCGCGGTACTGCTGCAGCGACGACCAGGTCGCGTCGTACGGACCCGAGCGCACGACGGCGTCGACCGCGGCCAGGGCCGCGGTGTTGTCCGAAACGTCCACGGGCTCGGGCAGCGTGGTCGGGTCCAGCGGGGTGAGCGGTTCGTGCACGACGTGCTCCGATCGGTTGCGGCGGCTCGCGACGGCGGTGTCGGGAGCGTGAGACATCCTATGTCTGTTTGATCGGATGATCCGGGCTAGCGCGCCGCTGACAGCTGGTCGTCGTCCGCTTGCAGCCGCCGCACCTGCGGCCGGAACCAGAACACGAAGACCGCGACGACGTACACGGCTTCGAGCACGATGCTGAGCGGCACGTTCCAGTCGCGGACCGGCCCGTCGATCACGGCGTCGTTGAGGCCGTGGATCGCGGCGGCGCCGAGGTACGCGAGCACTCCGACACCGATCGCCCTGCCCGTCGGCAGCGTCTTTGCGGCGAGCCAGATGAGGACCGCGGCCCCGACGGTGATCAGCGGGTGCGAGACCTCGGCGATGATGCGGACGACGATGTCCATCATCATGACGAACGGCGCATCGGACGGAGCGGATCCGCCGTCGAGGATCGGGTCGAGCGAGGTGATGATGTAGCTGATGCCCTCGAGGAACCCCAACCAGGCGGCGGCGACGAACACGAGCCACACCGCCAGTCGCGGCGACCGGTAGGTGCGCGAGGACAGCAGCAGGATGACGGGCACCAGGAGCTTCAGGAACTCCTCGACGAACCCCGGCCAGACATGGCCGCCGGGCAGCAGGCTCGCGAAGCCGTTCAGGCTCCCGGCGAGCAGCATCGCGATGGTCCCCCAGGCGAGGCCGAGCCACAGCGCCTGCACGCGGTGGGGCAGACCGGCCAGGGAGACCTTCTGCCGGAAGTACCAGCCGAGGGCCACGAGCGGGACCCCGATGCCGATGATCGCGGCGATGACCACCACCACGAGCGCGTAGGGCGGCAGGCCGTCCCCGACCGTGGCCTCGCGGCCGCCGGCGAGCATCAGGCTGCCACCCCAGTACCCGAGGAGAGCACCGGCGGCAGCGCCCGCGAGGCCGACGATGAGTGGTGCGGTCCCTCGGGGTCGCGTCATGGAGCCGAAGTTACCAGCGCCGCCGCAGTGCTCACGCCGTCAGCCGCGCGCTGACCTCCCACAGCCGCCGGGCGTCGTCGGCGTCGAGCATCGCCGAGTTCGCGTCCGACGGGATGCTGTCTGCGGTGAGGGGGCGGACCTCGTCGTCGATCACCGCGACGTCGCTGTCCTTCAGGTAGACCCCGCCGACGCCGTCGAGCAGCGGGCTCGCGGCACCGAACACGAGGGCCGCCGCCCCCTGCTCGATCGTCTTCTTGCCGCGCTCGGGGTCGACGACCGTCGCACCGTCGTCGTCGACCAGCCCCTGCTCGCGGTACGAGGCGATCCGGGACTCGTCGTGCGGGCCCGGGCCGATGATCACCCCGGGGTGCGCGGCGAACGACCGGATGCCCCGGTCGGCGTACCGGCGGTCCAGCTCGACCGTGAACAGCACGTTCGCCCGCTTGGCCTGCCCGTAGGCGGCACCGGCGTCGTAGCCGCTGGCGAACGCCGGGTCCTCCCACCGGATCTGCCCGAAGCGGGCGGCGCCGGACGTGACGTTCAGGACCCGCGCACCACGGGCCTCCAGCAGGGAAGGGAGGAGTGCCCGCGTGAGCCGGAAGTGCCCGAGGTGGGACGTCGAGAACGACAGTTCGTTGCCGCGGGCGTCGAGCTGCCGGTCCGGGGTGAAGAGCATCGCGGCGTTGTTGACCAGGGCGTGGAGCGGGCGTCCGGAGGCCGTCCAGTGTGCGGCGAAGGCGTCGATCGACGCCGGGTCGGTCAGGTCGAGCTGCTCGACCCGGACGCCGGGGATGCCGGCGACGGCGGCGCTGGCGCGGTCGGTGTCGCGGGACGCGACGGTGACCGTGGCGCCGGCGGCGGCGAGGGCGCGGCTGGCCTCCCGGCCGAGGCGGCCGTGACCGCCCGTGACGACGACGTCCCGGCCGGTCAGGTCGACGCCGTCGAGGACGTCGGTGGCGGTGGACGATGCGGTGAAGGGGGTGGGGAGCGGGTGCTGGTCGGTGATCACGAGTGGTCCTCCTTGGAGTCGATGTGGCCGACGGCGTCGATGTGGCCGACGGCGTCGATGTGGCCGACTGCGTCGGTGTGGCCGACGGCGTCGCCGGCTTCGGCAGAGGCGACTGCGTCGGCCGTCGCGGACCACGCGTCGGCGTCGAGCCCGAGCGCCGTCCGGAGGAACGCCGTCGTGGTGCGGCGGACCAGGTCCACGCGCTCCGGGCTCTCGTCGGTCGTGGCGGTGGACGCGTAGTCCTGGATGCCGCCGAGCAGGTGCTCCCCGCCGTGCACGGTCACCAGGTGCCGGGCGCCGGGGCTGTGGTGGTAGACGTCGGTGAACCAGTCCGGCCCGCGCGTGGAGAGCCGGGACTGGTCGTGGTCCCCGGCGACGACGAGCGACGGTGTGCGCAGCTGGCTGAAGTCCGGGCTCATGAAGGGGAAGTGCTCCTGCGCGAACGGCGTCAGGTCGGGTCCACCGAACCCGGTGGTGGAGAGCAGGACCCCGGCCCGCACGCGCTGGTCGGTGCGGTCCTCGCCCGGCTGTCCGTCCGACCCGATCACCCGGGCGCCGAGGAGCATGCCGACGGACTGGCCGCCCCACGAGTGCCCGGCGACCGCGAGGTTCGCCTGGTCGACACGTCCCGCGAGACCGGGGACGGCGGCGACGAGGACGTCGAGGTCGTCGATGACCCGCTCGAGGTCGTCGACCCGGGTCTGCCAGATCGTCGGGTAGCGCGGGTCGTCGAGCGTCAGGCCGTACTTCGTCGAGTCGAGGAACGTGGGCTGGACGACGACGAACCCGCCTGCGGTCCAGTGGTCGACGAGGGGATCGCCGCCGGTCATCGACTGCCCGAAGCCGTGGGCGAAGACGATCACGGGAAGCTCGGTGCCCGTGATCGGGGCGGTGATCCGGACCTCGAGGTCGTGGCCGCGTGACGGCGCGGGCAGGGTGACGGGGCGCACGCTGATCACCTGGGTGTGCGGTGCTGTTGCTGGCATCGGGAGTCCTTCCGGAAGCGTTCGTCACTCGAAACGGAGCGACGTTCCGGAACGATACGGAACAGCGCTCCGGATTGCAAGCGAAACGGAGCCATGTTCCGTTCTGTGTGCAGACCGTGCGATGATCGGGGGATGAGCACGCCGTCGAACGACACCGCGCCCTCGAACGACACCGCGCCGTCGAACGACACCGCGCCCTCGAACGACACCGCGCCGCCCCGGCGTCGCCGCGACGTCGAACGGAACGAGCGGACGATCCTCGACGCCGCGGCCGGTGTCTTCGCCGCGTCCGGAGTCGGTGCGCCGGTGCGCGAGGTCGCCGCCGCTGCCGGCGTGGGGGTGGGTACGCTCTACCGGCACTTCCCGACCCGCTCGGACCTGGTCGTCGCCGTCTACCGGCACCAGATCGAGGCCCTGGCCGAGGCCGGCCCCGTGCTGCTCGACTCGGCGCCGACGTCGTTCGACGCGATCCTGCGCTGGGTGCACCAGTTCGTCGACTTCCTCGGCACGAAGCACGGCCTGGCGCGGGTGTGGGAGGGCGACGCCGACGGCTTCACCGCGCTGCACACGCTGTTCGTCGACGAGCTCGTCCCCGTGCTCGGCCGCATGCTCGACGCCGCTCGCGCATCGGGCGAGGTGGTCGCGTCGGTGTCGCCGTACCAGCTGCTCCGCGCCGTCGGCGACCTGGTCGCGTGGAGCCCCCAGGACCCGGACTACGACGTGCGGACGATCGTGACGCTGCTGGTCACCGGCCTGCGGCAGGCGCAGCCGCCGGTCACCCCTGCGCCGGAGACCGGCGCGTAGCGCGCCGACGACCGACGCGGAGCGCGCTCGGTCAGACCGCGTGCAGCATCGCCACGGTCCGGTCCCACAGCTCGCGCGCCAGGTCGGCGTCCTCGGCCTGCGCGTTCGGCGCCGCGACCTTGCGCTTCACGTAGTACTCGCCGGTCGGGTAGTCGCGACCGGGGGTGTTGTCGGCCAGGTACACGAGCGTGTCGGCGCCCTTCTCCGGGGTCGTCAGGAACACGTGGCGCAGGGGCGTGTGGTACACGAGGTACATCGGCGAGGTCTTGTCGTTCGAGAACCCGGTGCTGATCGTGCCTGGGTGGAACGCCGTCGACGTCACACCGCGGTCGCGGTACCGGCGGTCGAGTTCCTTGGTGAACAGGATCTGCTCGAGCTTCGAGTCGCCGTAGGCCTTGGTGGCCCGGAAGTGCCGCTCGGCGTCGAGGTCGTCGATGTCGACGCGGCCGAAGAGCTTGTTCGCGACGCTCGAGGTGTTGATGACCGTTCCGCCGGACGCGACGAGCCGGTTCATCAGCAGCTCCGTGAGCAGGAACGGTGCCAGGTAGTTGACCTGGAACGTCAGCTCGTGACCGCCGACGGTGACCTGGCGGCCCGCGCTGAAGATGCCGCCGGCGTTGTTGGCCAGCACGTCGATCCGCGGGCAGCGTTCGAGCAGGTCGTCGGCGAGCCCCCGGACGGCGGACAGGTCCGAGAAGTCGGCCACGAAGTGGTCGACGCCGAGGTCGCGGGCGACCCGCTCGGTCTTCGCGGGGTTGCGACCGACCACGACGACCTCGTTCCCGCGGCGGACGAGCTCCCGCGCAGCGGCGACGCCGATGCCGTCGCTGGCGCCGGTGATGACGATGGTCTTCGCGGCCATGGGTGCTCCTCGGGTCGGGGCGAGCGTGCGCTCGGCTCCGTCCGTCCTAGAGGTCGGCCCTGAACGGTGCACGTGACGGACGGGAGGCAGGTGGCGGGCCCGCCACGGGCCTCCCGTCCGCCGCCCGGTCGCCGCTCAGGCCGCGCCCGGCCCCGCCAGGTCGGATGTCTGCACGACGACGCCGAGGGCGGGGAACACCGACCGGAACCGGGCGGCGTGGGCGTCGGGGTCCGGGTCGTTGGTGGCGTCCTCGACGAGGACGACGTCGTAGCCCAGGTCGTACGCGGCCCGAGCCGTGGACTCGACGCCGAACGTCGTCGCCTGGCCGACCACGACCACCTCGGTGACGCCGTCGGCGCGCAGCCGCTCGTCGAGGCCGGTGCCGGCGAAGGCGCTCCACCCGCCGCGGGTCAGGTTGCCGTCGGCGTCGGCCCGTTCGAGCAGCAGGGAGCCGTAGGCGACCGGAGCCGGGCGGGGGCCGCCGCCGTACTGGGTGGCGCCTGCCGGGGTCGCGGCAGGGTCGTGGCGGATGAACACCACCGTGCCGCCGCCACCACGGGTGGCGCGGGCGAGGGTCTCGACGTTGGCCACGACGGCCTCGACGGGGTGGGTGCGCTGGTACGGCGCGGTCCCGGCCTGCAGGTCGACGACGATCAGGGCGGTGTGTTCGGTGCGGGTGCGGGTCACCGGTCCAGGGTGCTCGATCGTCGGGCGCGGCGCGTACTGCGTCTGCGGTATCCCGGTCGGTCCGCCCGGAGTAGTCCGGCACTGCTGGGCCCGGCGAGGCTCGGAGCATGGCCAGTAGCGGAGTCCCTCGGACCGATCCCCACGCATCCGTCCTCGTCGTCGGCGCCTCGGCTGCCGGTGTCGCGACGGCCGAGGCACTCCGCCGCCACGGGCACGTCGGCCGGCTGACACTGCTCGACGGCGAGACCGAGGACCCGTACGACCGGCCACCGCTGTCGAAGCAGTACCTGGCCGGGCAGATCGGCGCCGACGCCCTGGTGCTCCGCTCGACCGAGCAGCTCGCGGGCCTCGACGCCGAGTTCGTGCTCGGGGACCGCGCGGTCGCCCTCGACGTCGCGACCCGGACCGTGACCACGACGAGCGGCACCACCCGGGCCGCCGACCACGTCGTCATCGCCACCGGTGTCACGCCGCGTGCGATCCCGGGGGTCGGGCTCGACGGCGTGCACGTCCTCCGCACCCGGGCCGACGCGGACCGGCTCCGAGCGGGACTGCAGACGGTGCAGGGGCCGCTGCTGGTCCTCGGGAACGGCGTGCTCGGCAGCGAGGTGGCACAGACCGCCGCGTCCCTCGGCGTGGACGTCACGCTCGCGGGCAGCATTCGTGCGCCGATGTCCGGGCAGCTCGGCGGGTTCGGCTCGCAGTTCCTCGCGGCACAGCACGAGGCGGCCGGCATCCGGTTGCTCGGCGGGGTCCGCGCCGCGCGGGTGCGCGGCCGGAACGGTCGCGCGGACACGGTGGAGTTCGTCGACGGCCCGAGCCGTGCGGCCGACGTCGTCGTCGTCGCCGTGGGGTCCCGCCCGACGACCGGGTGGCTCGAGGCGTCCGGCTTGGAGGTCACGGACGGCGTCGACTGCGACGCGTTCGGAGCCGCTGCACCCGGCGTCTGGGCCGTGGGCGACGTCGCCCGTTTCCACCACGTCGGAATGGGGCGCTCGATGCGGCTCGAGAACCGCACGAACGCGACCGAGATGGCGCAGGTCGTCGCCGGAAACGTCCTCGGGCGCCGCGTGCCGTACACGCCGGTGCCGTACTTCTGGACGGACCAGCACGGCACCCGCGTGCAGGTCTTCGGGCAGATGACCTCGGCCGACCGGGTCACCGTCGTCGACGGGCACCCCGAGGACGGCCGGTTCGTCGCCGTGGCCGAACGCGCCGGTGAGGCGGTCGGGGTGCTCGGGTGGGGCATGCCGAAGCAGGCGCGGATCGCCAGCATGCGCCTGCGTCCCCGGTACGTGCCGGGAGCGGCGTCTGCCGCGTCTGCGGCGTCTGCCGCGTCTGCGGTGTTTGCCGCCGAGAGCCCGGCACCGGTCGGCTGACCGGTGCCGTCCGCTTCGGTCGCCTGACCGGGGCCGTCACCCGAACACAGAGGAGCAGACCATGACCGACCCACCGATCACCGCCGACCGACCGGACACGTTCCCGATGGACCGGCGGACCGCCGGGTGTCCCTTCGACCCGCCGCCGGCGGCCCGCGTGCTGCAGGAGGACGGCCCCGTCCACCGCGTGACGCTGGCCGACGGCCGCGAGCCGTGGCTCGTCACCCGCTACGACGAGGGCAAGCAGGTGCTGTCGAGCCTGTCCGTCAGCGCCGACGCGGCCAACCCGGGGTACCCCTCCGCCAGTGCCTCGGGCGGTGGCGGCGGGCTGTCCTTCATCCTGATGGACGACCCCGACCACGCCCGGCTGCGGCGGATGGTGACCGCGCCGTTCGCGATCAAACGCATCGAGGCGCTCCGCCCCGTGGTGCAGCGGATCACGGACGACCTGATCGACCAGCTGCTCGCTGGCCCGAACCCGGTCGACCTGGTCGAGGCGTTCGCGCTCCCGCTGCCGTCCCTGGTGATCTGCGCCCTGCTCGGCGTGCCGTACGAGGACCACGACCGGTTCCAGGCGCACTCGAAGACCATCATCCGCCGCACCACGACCGACGACGAACGGCAGCAGGCGTTCCGCGAGCTCGGTGCGTACCTGACGTCGCTGCTCCGCCGCAAGACGGCGGAACCCGGCGACGACCTGCTCACGGACATCGCCGCCCGGGTCACCGCCGGCGACATGACCGAGGGCGAGGCCGTGCAGATGGGGATCCTGCTGCTCATCGCCGGGCACGAGACGACCGCGAACATGATCGCCCTCGGCACGCTCGCCCTGCTCGAGCACCCGGACGAGCGTGACCGCCTGCTCGACGACCCCGAACCGGTGCTGGTCGCCTCGGCGGTAGAGGAGCTCCTGCGCTACCTGACCATCACGCACGACGGGCGCAAGCGCGTGGCGACCGAGGACCTCGACGTCGCCGGAACCACGATCCGCGCCGGTGACGGGGTGATCGTCGCGACGGACCTGGCGAACCGGGACCCGGACGTCTACCCGGACCCGGACCGGCTCGACCTGACCCGCAACCCGCGGAACCACGTGGCGTTCGGGTTCGGCGTGCACCAGTGCCTGGGCCAGCCGCTCGCGCGGGTCGAACTGCAGGTCGTGTACCCGACGCTGTTCCGTCGGATCCCGACCCTCGCTCGCGCGGTCCCGCTCGACGAGGTCCCGTTCAAGCACGACGGCGCCGTCTACGGGGTGTACGAGCTCCCCGTCACGTGGTGCCCCGTCGACCACCACACCACCACGAGCGCGAGCTCGACCACCGGAGGGAACGAGTCATGAAGGTCATCCTCGAACAGGACAAGTGCGTCGCGAGTGGCCAGTGCGTCATGGCCGCGATGGACGTCTTCGACCAGCGGGACGAGGACGGCATCGCCGTCCTGCTGACCGACGAGGTCGCCGACGACCAGGTCGAGGCGGTGCGGCACGCCGCAGCGGTCTGCCCGGCCCTGGCGATCCGCCTGGCGGACTGACCCGTCGGTTCCGTGCACACGACGGCCCGGTGGGGATCCCACCGGGCCGTTTTCCTGTGTGCGTCGTGCGCGGGGCTCCGCCGCCGTCACGACCCGTCGGCCGGGTGCGTGCACGCGTCGATCGCGGCGTACTCCCGGCTGAGTGCGGTCTGGTTCCGCTCGGTGCGCCACGACCGGATGCCGGGCGCTGCGGCCACGGCGGCGATCCACACGCCGGCACCGACGAGGACCGGCACGAGCGTCGGGTCCCCGCCGAGGGCGAGCAGACCGCCGAGCGCGACCGCCAGCACGGCGACCGCGGAACCCGCGGTGGCGACCACACCAGCCAACCGGGCCGGCTGCTGCTCGAGGGCGGCGATCCGGGCCAGCGCCCGCTCGGCACGACGCTCGAGGAGCGGTCGTGCCGGGTCGGGCCGGGTGCGCAGCCGCTGGAGCAGCAGGGACGTCGTGCCGAGCCGTCCGCCCTGCACGGTCACCGTCCAGCCGAACTGCTCCAGGGTGTGCCGGTGGAGCGGCACGAACGCGGTCGGCGCGTACAGCACCCGGGTCTCCAGGTGGCGGGGTACCGGCGCGTGCAGGACAGCGTCTTCCCGGGCGATGGTGTTCGTCATCGGGCTCGGCCCGCGCTCAGGCGGTCCGGCGGCGACTGGCCGCCTCGCACGCGCCGTAGACGACGTCGAACTGGCGGTCGACGGCCGGACGGATCCGCTTGGTGCGCGCCGCGCGGACGAGCTGGAAGGCCACGGGAGCGATCGCCCAGTTGACCAGCCCACCGGCCCCGACGAGGAACACCGTGACCGGGTCGAGCCCGCCGAGCAGGTCGGGGACCGCCACGGTGTCCTGCATGGCGAACACCGAAGCGGCCAGCAGGACGCTGCCGATCGCGCCGAGCGCGTACGCGACCACCGACGCCGCGGTCGTGCGGGAGCGTTCGAGGGCGTCGATCGTGGCCAGGGCGGCCTCGGCGTTCTGCTGGAGCTCGGTCAGTTCGACGGAGCGGACGGCACGGTCGCGGCGGAGGCCGAGGGTGCGCCGGCGGTTCAGTGCGCCCGTCCGGTCCGAACCGTCGGACGTCCAGCCGAAGTTGCGGTAGGTGTCCGCGTACAGGGCGTCCTTGCCCCGTGGGACCTCGACCGTGCAGTAGTCGTAGGTCATGGGGACGGTGTTCGTCGTGGTCAGCGTCATGGCGGTTCCTCCGGTCGGTGCCGGATCGTTCCGGCCTGGTGTCGATCGTCCCGGGGACGGGCCGCGGGCAGGTCCCCGATCGGTGGTACCCCCGACTACTGCGTTCGCAGTAGCCGGACCGCTGACCCGCACGACAGGATGAGTGCATGCGGCGACTGCGAGCGATCTGGGGTTCGTGGCGTCCGGACGACCGCTGGGTGTTCCGCGGCACGGCCGCCGTCGTCCTGCTCGCGTGCGCGATCGAGTCGGGCCGGGTGGTCGCGGCCGATGCCGGCCCGGGGCCCGGCATCGCGGTCGCCGCGACCGTGCTCGCCGTCGTCGCGGCGCCGTGGACACCGTGGACGGCGCTCGGCCTCGCCACGGTCGCGCCGGTGCTCGGTGGCCTGTCCGGGTGGTCGCCGATCGTGACCTGGAGCTGCGCGGTGCTGCTGCTGTTCGCGGTGTCCTCGCGGCAGGGGCACCCGGTCCGCGCCGCTGCGATCGTCGCTCCCGGTGTGGTCATCGGCACGCTCCTCGCGCCGGGGGAGGGCGGTGCGGTACCGACCGCCCTCGGCGCCCTCATCTCCGTCGTCGCCGCGGCGGCCATCGGCTCGGGGCTGCGGGTGCAGCACCAGTACCGAGCGTCGTTGGAACAGCGCGCCGCCGATGCCGTCGCCACGCGGGAACTCGAGGCCGAGCGCCGCGTGGCCGAGGAACGCGTCCGGATCGCGCGGGACCTGCACGACGTCATCGGGCACGAGATCGCGGTGGTCAGCATGCAGCTCGGGGTCGCCGAGGTCACCCTGCCCGCCGGGGCCGACGAGGCCCGGCGTGCGCTGGATGCCGCCCGGGACGGCGTGCGGAACGTCCTGACGGAGACCCAGCACGTCCTGACGGTGCTCCGTTCGGCGTCGGGCAGCGGCGCCGACCTCGACGACCCGACGGCTCCGGCCCCCGGCATCGAGCAGCTCCCCGGACTCATCGCGTCGTACGAACGGATCGGCCTCGACGTCGATGCCCGACTGGACGACGTCGGCCCGGTTTCCGTGCCGATCGGTGTGACGGTCTACCGGGTGGTGCAGGAGTCGCTCACCAACGCCCACCGGCACGGCGAGGGCCGGACGACCGTCACCCTCGCCCGCGCCGGTGACGACCTGGTCCTCGAGGTCCGCAACCCCCGCCGGCGGACCCCGGCGAGCGACCCCGTCGCAGGCCGGAGCAGCGGGCTCGGTCTGGTCGGCATGCGCGAGCGCGTCGCCGCCGTCGGAGGGTCCGTCCAGGCCGCGGCGGACGGCGTCCTGTTCGTCGTCCGCGTCCGCCTGCCCACCGCGAACGGAGCACGATGACCACACGAGTGATCCTGGTCGACGACCAGGACATGATCCGACTGGGGCTCCGTGCGATCCTCGACCGCCAGGACGGCATCGAGGTCGTCGGCGAGGCCGGGGACGGGCTCGTCGCGGTGCAGACGGCGCTGTCGGTCCCGGCGGACGTCATCATGATGGACATCCGGATGCCGGGCATCGACGGGGTCGAGGCGACCCGACGGATCCGCGCCGAGCGCACCGCCGAGCAGGTGCGCATCGTCATGCTGACGACCTTCGACCAGGACGAACTCGTCTTCGCGGCGCTGCGTGCCGGGGCGAACGGGTTCCTCAGCAAGGCCGCGGGACCCGCAGAACTCGTCGCCGCGATCGAGGAGGTGGCAGCGGGCGGAGGGGCGCTGTCCGCGGCGGCCGCAGCGGCGCTCATCGGACAGGTCGCCCGCACCCCCGCGTCCTCCGTCGACCCGGAGATGACCCGGCGCTTCGAGGCCCTCACCGCTCGCGAGCGCGACGTCGTGGTGATGGTCAGCCGAGGTCAGGGCATCGACGCCATCAGCGCCGAGCTCTTCCTCTCACCACTCACGGTCAAGACCCACGTGAACCGGGCCATGGCGAAGGTCGACGCCCGCGACCGGGCCCAACTCGTGGCGTTCGCGTTCCAGGCCGGCCTGGTCGACTGAGGTCGCCGCCGGCCGAACCCTCGCCGCCGGCGCTTCCGGGAACCGTCGCAGCGCCATCGCGAGCCCGATCACCGCAGCCACGCCGCCGAGGAACACCCCGCTCGCACCCGTGGACGCAGCAGCGTCCTCGGCGCTGCCCGCGAACGAGAGCAGTGCCGACTGGGTCAGCACGAGCAGGACCACCGCGGCGGCGACGTTCACGAGCTTCGTCGCCTCGACGAGTGGTTCCCCGTCCTTGCGCGCGGTCACCGCACCCCAGACCCCGATGCCCAGCTCCGCGAACGTCGCCGCCGCGATGACGATCGCCACCCACTGGTCGTAGTGCACGGGGTGCGCCCGCCCGACGAGCATCGGCACGCTGCACCCGACGAACACGACCGACATCGCGGTGACCGCACCCCCGATCCACCGGTGTCCGGCCTGCCGGAACCGCATCCGGTCGCCGTTCGCTGCATCGAACGCGAACGACAGCCGGTGCCGACGAACGGCCCAGACCTTCGCGGCCGCGACCCCGAGCGTGAAGACCACGGTCGCGGCGAGGAACAACGAGGGAGCCGCGCAGAACAGGACGACCTTCCACCCCGCCATCACGAGGCTGCTCGGCACCGACAGCACGGCGAGCACGAGCCCGCGGCGCGGCCGATCCCGCCACACCGTGACGGCGTACTGCACGGCGACCTTCCTGGTCACCGGCATCAGTCGAACGTGACGACGACCTTGTCGGCCGCGCCCGGGGTCGCCGCCACCCGGAGGGCCTCGAGCACGTCGCTCGCCGGGAAGACGTCGCTGACGATCTGCGCGTACGCCTCGGGGTTCGCGATGATGTGCTCGGTGACGTCGAAGATCTCGGTCGGGTACCCCATCGCGGTCACGATCGTCGGCTCGACGGCCAGCAGGTCACCGAAGTCGACCTCCACGGGCCGCTTGTGCACGGCCACGACGCCGATCGTCGCGCGGTGCTTCGCCAGGCGCAGCGCCGTCTGCACGGTGGCCGGCACCCCGGCGGCGTCGAGCCAGACGTCGGTGCCGGACTTCCCGCCGTGCCCCACGCCGTCCCGTGCTTCGCCGTGCAGGGCGATCAGGCGCTCGTCGAGCGGTTCCTCCGCCGAGTTCACGACCGCATCGGCCCCGACGAGCAGGGCCTTCTCGAGCCGCGAGGCGATCACGTCGACGACGACCACGTGCCCGACGCCGAGCGCCTTGTAGCTGATCACGGCGCCCAGCCCGATGGGGCCGGCACCGAACACGACGACCGTGTCGCCCGGTTGCGGCACGGTCCGGTTCACGGCGTGCAGGGCGACCGCCATCGGCTCGTTGAGCGCGGCCACCTGCCAGGGCAGGTCCTTCGGGACCAGGGCAACGCTGGTGCCGAGCACGGCCTGCTCGACGAGCAGGAACTCGGAGAGCCCGCCGGTGGGGCCGCCGTTGCCGATGATCCCGCGTGGGTCGCCCATCGGGTTCACCACCACGTGGTCCCCGACGGCGATGCCCTCGACCGCGTCGCCGACGGCGGCCACCTCTCCGGCGACCTCGTGCCCGAGGGGCGTGTGCCCCTCACGCGGCGGGATGCCGCCGCGCGCGGCGTAGAAGGCGTCGGAGCCGCAGACCCCGCACGCCTTGACGGCGATCAGGACGTCGGCGGGGCCGACCTCGGGGACGGGCTCGTCGCGGATCTCGACGGATCCGGGGCCGGTGACGACGACGGTGCGCATGGTGCTCCTCACGTCACGAGCACGGGCGGCTCGGGACGGAACCATCTGACCAAGACGGCGACCTGCGCACGTACTGCGATCGCAGTAGTGCCGGGTCATCGGACTGGAGGCACGTGGCGGGCGCGCCACGTGCCTCCAGTCCGCTTGGTCGACGGTTCAGGGGCGCTGTGCCGGACCGCGCCGCAGGGCGCGAGCCGCGAAGGCCTCCAGCGCCTCGATGAGCGCTTCGGCGATCCAGATCCGGTTGCGTTGCTTCGAGTTCGCCGGTCGGAGGACACCGCGTTGCACCAGGGTCTCGACGGCACGGTACGCGGTCGGCGCAGCGACACCGAGACGATCCTGGATGAGACCGGCGTTGAGGACCGGATGCTCGATCGCGAGGTCGACCAGGGCCCGCGCTCGGTTGTCGGAGCGGAGATCCGAAGTGGCGTCGGCCCAGCTGACACGCACGGCGCTGACGTCCGAGGCGAGTCGTCTGCCCGAGGCGACCGCGAACCAGGCCGCTTGGGTGAACGCCCGCACGATGGCGTCGACGTCGCCGGCGCGGTAGGCCGTCAACGCCTCGTAGTACCCATCGACGTCGTGGAGCAGCCCCGCGGACACGGGGACGGCGATGTTCTTCGTCACACCGGCTTGCCGCAGCATCGCGTGCACCAGTGCCCGGCCGGTGCGTCCGTTGCCGTCGGGGAACGGGTGGATCGTCTCGAACTGGGCGTGCGCGATCGCCGCGTGCGCGAGCGCCGGGACGTCGAGCCGCCGCACGAACCCGACCAGATCGGCCATCGAATCGCCGACGCGGCTGTGGTGCGGCGGCACGAAGGCCGCTTCGTGTGGACTGAACTCCGTGCCACCGATCCACACCTGCTGCTGGCGGAACCGGCCCGTCATCTCCGGCGCCGAATCGGACAGCAGTGCTTCGTGCATCTCGATCACCGCGGCTTCGTCGATCTGGTCGCTGAGCGCCAGCGCAGCTTGCATGGCACGGACGTTGCGGACGATCAGGGCTGCGTTCCCGCTCGTGCGCTCACCGAGCTCGCTCTCGGCGATCGCGCGTGCGCCACTGGTCAGGTTCTCGATCTGGGACGACGACGCGGACTCGCTGCGGAGCAGCATGGACGCGAACGGCAGGACGGACGAACCGAGTTCCGCGTCGAAGCGTCCGATCGCGACCGCTGCCTCAGCGGCGTCCGCGAGCACGTCCGGGGACACTCGGACGCTCGTGCTGGCGATGGTCGGCACGACGGCAGCCGTGTACGGTCCACGTGCTGCCAGGCGAGCGCGTCGGGATGTGCCGCCGTCGTCCTCCACGGCGTGCCATGAGCGCTGTTCATCCTGCAGGGCAGGCCACCGAGGACGCTCGGGACCACCGGAAGGGTCGCTCAACCGTTCATCTCCGCTCGCGTTGGTAACACTTGCGACGAATATAGAACCAACGCCCTCGGTTCCGCACCTTTCTCGCGTGAGGGACACGGCGGCACCAGGGTGGTGCCACGCGAGAGGATGGCCGTGTGACCACCGCGACCACCATCCTCGACGCGATCGTCCGGCACGTCGACGACACCGGCTTCGGCGCCCACGGCCTGCACGTCCGGACTGCCGACGACGACGTCGCCGAGCACCGCTGGACGCCCGACGTGCGCGAGGAGATCCACTCCGCGGCCAAGGGCGTCTGCGTGCTCGCCACCGGGATCGCCGCCGACGAGGGTCTGGTGGACGTCGACGAACCGATCGCCGCTTCGCTGCCCGGGTTCGCGTTCGGGGACGGCGTCGACCAGGTCACCCTCCGGCACCTGCTCACGATGACGAGCGGGATCGACATGCCCTGGTCGGCGACGGAGCTGACCGACTGGCCGGACCTGGCGGCCGAGTTCCTGCGGCGGCCCTCGCGGGGTCGCGTGTTCCAGTACGCCAACGTCAGCACCTACACCGCCATGCGCGTGCTCGAGACCCGCGTCGGCGACGTCGGCGCGTTCGTGTCCCGACGCCTGTTCGACGCGCTCGGCATCGAGGACGTGGAGTGGCTGCGCTGCCCGAACGGGTACGTCGCCGCCGGTGAAGGACTGGCGCTCCGGACCGAGGAGCTCGCGCGCCTCGGTCGGCTCATCCGCGACGGTGGCGTGGTCGACGGGGAACGCATCGTCAGCGCCCGCTGGTGCGACGCGATGCACTCCGACTGGGTCGAGCGCGAGGGGACCGGGCCCGGGTACCACCGCTACGCGATGGCCGGATGGGGCGGTCCGGGGCAGCTGTGGCGGCTGCACGGCGCGTACGGGCAGATGCTGCTGTTCGACGACCACCCCGGCGGCGACACCGTGGTCACGATCACCGCCGACGACCACTTCGGCGCCGACGCCATGGCCGCGTTCGTCGCCGACGAGCTCGCCCGGCAGCGGTAACCGGCAGCGGTAACCGGCAGCCGCAGGCGGCAGCGGTCGCTGGCAGCCGTCGCTGGCAACCGTCGCGTCCTCGCCGTGCGAGGATCGATCAGTGCAGGAACAGACGCCCGTCGCGATCATCATCGCGGCCATGAGCGAAGAGGTCTCCGCCTTCGCCGACCTGTTCGGCGGGGTCCCGATCCTCGACGGCCCCGTCGGTGGCCACGACCCGCACCAGCTGCTCGACATCGGCGGCGCCACCGTCGCCGTCCGCCGCAGCGGCATCGGCTTCACGAACGCGACGGCGGCCGTCGCACACGGCTTCCACGACTTCGGACCCGGCATCCCCGTGATCAGCGTCGGGACCGCCGGCGGCCTCATGCACGGCATCGCGATCGGTGACGTCGTCGTCGGCGACCGGTACGTCAACCTCAACGCGGACGCCACGGCGTTCGGCTACGCCCTCGGCCAGGTGCCCGGGATGCCGACCGGGTACGCCCCGGACGCCCGACTGGTGGACCTGGCGATGGCCGCCGACATCGCCTGGCCGCTGCGCTCGGCGACGATCGGCTCGAGCGAGGTCTTCGTCACCGAGGGCCGCGCCCGGACGCTCCGCGACGCCTTCCCCGACGTGGCCGCGGTCGACATGGAGTCGGCCGCCATCGCCCAGTTCGCCCACGTGCACGACATGCCGTTCGTGTCGGTCCGCTGCATCAGCGACCTCTGCGCCCCCGACGGTGCCGAGTTCCGCGAGCACCTGGACGGCGCCGCGGCGCGGGCCGCCCGCGTGGTCCACGACCTGGTGCGCGGCCTGCGTCCCTGAGACCCGGCCCGCGAAAGCGACAATCCTGCGGCACGGGGCACCGTCCGGTCCGGCATCGCGACACATCTCCGCGAACAGTTCGCGGCACGCTGTCGCTTTCGCGGATGTGGGCCCGGCCGCCGTCGGACGGGAGGCGCGGTGCGGGCCCGCCACGGGCCTCCCGTCCGCCCCCGGCGCACGTCGAGAGCCACGGTGCGCACGCATGTGCGCCACCTGCGAGCGCATCCCGCGCACGGTGCGATGATGAGCGGCGGCCGTCGCCCGGACGGCCGGAGACGGAAGTGCCGAGCGTGACCGAGACCCGCTCCGAGACCCCGACGGAACCGTCGAAGCCGACGGACCACACCACCCCCACGACCGAGGCCACCGACGATGGTGGCCACGGCCCGCGCAAGGGCGTCGCCGTCCTGGCGCTCGCCGCACTCGGTGTCGTGTTCGGCGACATCGGGACGAGTCCGCTCTACGCCCTGCGCACCGTGTTCACGATCGACGACGGCCTGGTGAAGGCGAACCAGGAAGACGTCTACGGCGTCATCTCGATGATGTTCTGGAGCATCACGATCATCGTCTCGATCAAGTACGTGCTGATCCTGATGCGCGCCGACAACGACGGCGAGGGCGGGGTGATGGCGCTCGCCGCCCTGGCCCGCCGGCTCTACGCGAAGCGTCGCGGTGGTGCGGTGATCTTCCTCGTGATCGGCATCGTCGGGGTCTCGCTCTTCTACGGCGACTCCGTGATCACCCCGGCCGTGTCGGTGCTGTCCGCGGTCGAGGGGCTCGGCACCGCGGCGCCGTCCGTCGAGCACCTGATCGTGCCGATCGCCGCGGTCATCCTGGTCGTGCTGTTCGCGGTGCAGCGCTTCGGCACCGGCAAGGTCGGCAACCTGTTCGGCCCGGTGATGCTGCTCTGGTTCGTCGTGATCGCCGCCGCCGGCGTCCCGCACATCCTCGAGCACCCCGGCGTCCTGCAGGGCCTCTCGCCGACGTGGGCGATCTCGTTCGCCTTCGCGCACCCGTACATCACGTTCGTGGCGATGGGGGCGGTGGTGCTCGTGATCACCGGTGCGGAGGCGCTCTACGCCGACATGGGGCACTTCGGACGGTCGCCGATCCTGAAGGCCTGGTTCTTCGTGGTGTTCCCGGCGCTCGTCCTCAACTACCTCGGGCAGGCGTCGCTGGTGCTGCGCGACCCGTCGGCGGCGAAGGACCCGTTCTTCCTGCTGTTCCCGGACGCGCTGCGGTTGCCCGTGGTGGTGCTGGCGACGCTCGCGACGGTGATCGCGAGCCAGGCCGTCATCTCCGGGGCGTTCTCGCTCACCCGGCAGGCGGTCCAGCTCGGGCTGTTGCCGCCGCTCACGATCCGGCAGACCTCGCGGCGGGAGAGCGGGCAGATCTACCTGCCCGCGGTGAACCTGCTGCTGTTCATCGGCGTGCTCGCGATCATGCTCGCGTTCCGGTCGTCAGCGAACCTGGCCACCGCGTACGGGGTGTCCGTCACCGGAGCCCTGGTCGTCGACACGCTCCTGCTCCTGCTCGTCGTCCGTCCGCTGTGGAAGTGGGCGACCTGGAAGCTCGTGGTCGCGGCGGTGGCGTTCGGCGGCCTCGAGCTGACCTTCCTCGCCGGCAACCTGTCGAAGATCATCCACGGCGGTTGGGTGCCGCTCCTCATCGCACTGGCGGTGATCACCGTGATGACGACGTGGCGCCGTGGCCGGGCGCTCGTGCAGGAGGAACGCAAGGAGCGCGAAGGGTCGCTCGCCGACTTCATCGACCGCATCAACCACGAGCACATCCCGCGGGTGCCCGGGGTGGCGGTCTTCCCGCACCCGAACAAGGAGACCACGCCGCTCGCGCTCCGGGCCAACGTCGAGCACAACCACGTCGTGCACCGGACCGTCCTGATCGTCTCGGTGCTCACCGCCAACGTGCCGCACGTCCCACACGCGAAGGCGTTCTTCCGCGACGACCTCGGCTACGAGGACGACGGCATCGACCACATCACGGTGAAGTTCGGGTTCTCGGACGACCAGGACCTGCCGAAGGCCCTGCACGCCGCCTGCCTGGCCGAGGTCCTGGACATCGACCCGGAGGAAGTGCTCCGAGCGTCCTACTTCATCTCCCGCGGGGCCCTCCGTCCGATGCCCGGCAACCGGGGGATGGTGGCCTGGCGGAAGAAGCTCTTCGTCGGACTCGCGCACAACGCCGCCGACCCCGCAGCACGCTTCGGGCTCCCCGCGCAGCGCACCGTGACGATGGGCAGCGACGTCGAGATCTGACCGCGTCGTCGAGATCTGACCGCGTCGTGCTCCGGCGTTCTGCATCGGCATCCGCATCCGCAGAGCGCAGGCCCCCGTTCGGGGGTGATGGTCTTGTGCACCCGTTCAGGGCTACGCTCATCGGAACCACACCACAGCTGCAGGCAGCATCACCAACTGCCGGACCAGCACCAGGATCAGGAGCGAAGCCACATGAGGCTTGGAGTACTCGAGCGCGCCCAGAAAGACCCACGGGCGTCCACTTTCACCCGATGGTCAGGCCGGAGCAAGGGCGTCGCGATCGTCACCGCAGCCCTCCTCGGCGCCGGCGGCAGCATCCTCGCCGCCGCCCCCGCGACGGCAGCGCCCGTCGCGTCGACCGGGCAGGGGCGCTTCCTCAGCGGCTCCGCGCTCGGGTTGAACCTCGACGACATCCTCACCGTGACCCCGGCGGACGCGGTCAACACCGGTGGGGCCACGGACACCGACGTCCACCCGCTCGACGTCACCGCACTCAACGCGGTCAACGTCAACCTGGGCGGGGGCCTCAACCTGCTCGGGAACAACGGCATCCTCACCCTCGGTGCCGTCAACCAGTACGCCGCCGCCAACGCCGACGGCAGCTCCGTCGCCGCGTCCGGTGCGGTGACGAACACCGGCGGGATCGGCATCGGCGGCCAGGACGGCGTCCCGCAGTCCAACGCCACGCTCGACCTGTCGGGGCTCATCGGCTCCGACCTGGCGGGCTCGCTCGCCAACGCCCAGCTCGAGGTCGGCGCCGTGTCGGCCACCGCTGCGCAGGCAGCCGGCCCGGACGGTGCGCAGACGGGCGACTACGGCATCGCCGGACTCGACCTGTCGCTGACGAGCCCCGCGCTCGGCACCACCGTCTCCGGGCTCCGCACCACCCTCGGCACGCTCCAGCCGACTGTCGACGGCGTCGAGGACACCCTGAACGCGCTCGGCCCGCTCGTGCAGGTCCAGGGCCTGCCCGACCTCGTCACGGTGCTCGACTCGGCCACCGGCGACGTCACCAGCGCCGACGGCTCGATCACGGCGAACCTGCAGACCGGTGCGATCACGGTCGACGTCGCCGCAGTGCTGACGAACGCCGGCCTGGACATCAACAACCTGCCGGCGAACACCGAGCTGCTGCCGTACATCACGGAGGCACTCACGACCCAGCTCCTGCCGGCGGTCACCACCGCGCTGCAGGGGGTCGTGACCCAGCTCACCCAGTCGCTCCGCGGGCTCACCGTCACGGTGGCGGGGCTCCCGCTGCCGATCGGTCAGCTCCTCGACGTCGTGAACCCCGTCATCGCGCAGGTCGTCGCCCCGATCAACCAGGTCGTCGCTGGCCTCGGTGAGACGGTCATCACGCCCCTCGCCAACGCCCTGACGACCGTCGTGTCGTTGCAGGCCAACGTGCAGGAGACCAGCGCCGACGGCGTCTTCACCCAGCGTGCCCTGCGCGTCGCACTGGTGCCGGACGCCGGGACCGCCGTCGTCAACCTCGCCTCGGCTGCGGTCGGTCCGAACGCCGGTCCGCTCGCGGTCCCGACCATCACGACGCTCGACCCGGACAATGGGCCGGTCGCCGGTGGCACGGTCGTCACCGTCACGGGGACCGGTTTCACGGACGACGCCACGGTGTCGGTCGACGGTTCCGACCCGATCGAGGCGGACTCCGTCTCGGACGACGGCACCGAGCTGACGTTCACCACGCCGGCGCACGTCGTCGGCACGGTCGACGTCACCGTCACGACGCCCGCCGGTGAATCCGACCCGCTCGACTTCACCTACACCGACGACGCGGCCGCGGTCCCGACCATCACGACGCTCGACCCGGACAACGGGCCGGTCGCCGGTGGCACGGTCGTCACCGTCACCGGGACGGGCTTCACGGACGACGCCACGGTGTCGGTCGACGGTTCCGACCCGATCGCGGCGGACTCCGTCTCGGACGACGGCACCGAGCTGACCTTCACGACGCCGGCGCACGACGCCGGGACGGTCGACGTCACGGTCACCACGCCCGCCGGTGAATCCGACCCGCTCGACTACACGTACAACCCGGCTCCCGCAGCGGTACCCACGCTCACGACGCTCGACCCCGACAACGGGCCGGTCGGCGGAGGCACGCTCGTCACCATCACGGGCACCGGGTTCACCGACGACGCGACCGTCTCGGTCGACGGGTCCGACCCGATCGACCCGGAGTCGGTCTCCGACGACGGCACCGAGCTGACGTTCACGACCCCGGCGCACGTCGCCGGTCCCGTCGACGTGACGGTCACGACCGATGCAGGGACCTCGGACCCGCTGACGTACACCTACAACCCGGCACCCGCCGGGGCTCCGACGCTGACGGCGCTTGACCCCGACAACGGTCCGGTCACCGGTGGCACGGTCGTCACGGTCTCCGGCACGGGCTTCGCCGACGACTCGACGGTCTCGGTGGACGGTTCCGACCCGATCACGCCGGACAGCGTGTCGGACGACGGCACCGAGCTGACGTTCACGACGCCGGCACACACCGCCGGTGCGGTCCCCGTGACCGTCACCAACGGCTCCGGCACCTCGGCGCCGCTGCCGTACACGTACAACCCGGCCCCGGCCGCGGTCCCGACGATCTCCGCGCTGGACCCCGACAACGGTCCGGCCGCGGGTGGCACGGTCGTGACCGTCACGGGCACCGGTTTCACCGACGACTCCACGGTCTCGGTGGACGGTTCCGACCCGATCACGCCGGACAGCGTGTCGGCGGACGGCACGACGCTCACCTTCACGACCCCGGCGCACGCTGCCGGTGACGTCGAGGTCACGGTGACGACCCCGGGTGGCACGTCCGACCCGCTGGTCTACACCTACAACCCCGCGTCGACCACGACGACCCCGCCGCCGGTGATCACCTCGCCGACGGACGGTGGCACCGTCACGACGCCCAACCCGCCGATCACCGGCACCGGTCAGCCCGGCGCGACCGTCACGGTCACCGACGGCACGGTCGTCGTCTGCACCGCGGTCGTCGCGGCCGACGGCACCTGGAAGTGCACCCCGATCGTCGGCTTCGGCCCGGGAACGGTGACCATCACCGCCACCCAGACCGGCGCAGACGGCACCTCGGCGGCGTCCGACCCGGTGACGTTCACCGTCCGCCTGGCAACCGCCGGCACCGGTGGCGCGGGTGGTGCCGGCCCGAACGGGACGCTCGCCTACACCGGTAGCGACCCGGCGCCGGTGATCGCCTTCGCGATCCTGCTGATGCTCGCGGGCGTCGGGCTCACCATCGCCCGCCGCTTCCGTCGGGCCTAGTCCGCACCACCAGCAGCGCCCGTCGGGATCCGTCCCGGCGGGCGCTGTTGCGAGCGTGCGAGCCTGCGTGCGTGTGCGTGTGCGTGTGCGGTGCATGCGTGTGCATCATGCGACGGGGCACCGGTTGATCGACGCGTGGAACGTCGGAACATGCACACGCAGCAGATGCGTGAGCATCATGCGACAGGGCACCGGTTGATCGACGCGTGGAACGTCGGAACATGCACACGCACCGGCGGACGGGAGGCGCGGTGCCAGCCCGCCACGGGCCTCCCGTCCGCGGGTGCGCGCGATCAGAGCCCGAGCTGCTCCCGCAGGTAGGGTGCAGTCCGGCTCTCGGCGGACGCCGCGACCTGGGCGGGGGTGCCGGTGGCGACGACGCGTCCGCCGTCCTCGCCGCCGGAGGGCCCCATGTCGATGACGTGGTCCGCACTCGCGACGACGTCCATGGCGTGCTCGACCACGACGACGGTGTTGCCGGCGTCAGTGAGGCGTGCGAGCTGTGCGGTCAGCAGCTCGACGTCGGCGGGGTGCAGGCCCGTCGTCGGTTCGTCGAGCAGGTAGAGCGTGTGCCCGGTGCGCGCGCGTTGCAGTTCGGTCGCGAGCTTGATGCGCTGGGCCTCGCCGCCGGACAGCTCCGGTGCGGGCTGTCCGAGCCGCAGGTAGCCGAGGCCGACCTGGCGCAGGGCCTCGAGCCCGCGGGCAGCGGCCGGCAGCGACGCCAGGAAGGGGGCAGCCTGGTCGACGGTCATGCCCAGGATGTCGGCGATCGACGCCCCGTCCCACTGCACCTCGAGCGTCTCGTCGTTGTAGCGCGCACCGTGGCACTCCGGGCAGGGCGCCCAGCTGCCCGGCAGGAACAGGAGCTCGACCGACACCGAGCCCTCGCCCTGGCACACCTCGCACCGGCCGCCGGCCACGTTGAACGAGAACCGGCTGGCGGTCCAGTCGCGGGCCTTCGCGTCGTCGGTCGCGGCGAACGCGGCACGCACGGCGTCGAAGAGCCCGGTGTAGGTGGCGAGGTTCGAACGCGGGGTGCGGCCGATCGGCTTCTGGTCGACCTGCACGACGCGGTCGACGAGCGGGTGCGACGTCGCGACGCCGGGCAGGACCCCGCCGACGAGTGACGACTTGCCGGAGCCGCTGACGCCGGTGACCGCGGTGAGCACCCCGAGCGGCAGGTCGACGTCCAGGTCTTGCAGGTTGTGCAGGGTCAGGTCGCGCAGTTCGAGGGTCCCGACGGGCGTCCGGACGGTGCGCTCACCGTCGGCACGGTCGCGCGGGTTCAGGAACCGTCGGGTGACCGATGCCTCGACGTCGGCGAGACCGTCGACGGGGCCGCTGTACAGGACGGTGCCCCCGCCGGACCCGGCACCCGGGCCGACGTCGACGATCCAGTCCGCCCGCCGCACGATGCTCATGTCGTGCTCGACGACGAAGACGCTGTTGCCGCCGGCACGCAGGTCGTCGAGGACCTCGACCAGGGACTCGGCGTCGGCCGGGTGCAGGCCAGCGCTCGGTTCGTCGAGCACGTAGACGACACCGAACAGGCCGGAGCGCAGTTGCGTCGCGATGCGCAGGCGCTGCGTCTCGCCGGGGGAGAGGGTCGGGGTGGCCCGGTCGAGCGCGAGGTACCCGAGGCCCAGGCCGACGAGCACCTCGACCCGTGTGAGCAGGTCGCGCGAGATCGCGACCGCGACCTCGGTGTGCTCGCCGGACGAGGCGCGTGAGGTGGCAGCGCTGGCGTCCGTGATGGTGGCGATCGGGCGCAGGACGTCTGCCAGCGCCGTGAGCGGCAGGCCGTTCAGGTCGGCGATCGAGTGGCCGCCGACCGTCACCGCGAGCGCGGCCCGGGTCAGGCCGGTCCCGCCGCAGAGGCCGCACGGACCCGACTCGACGAACTGCAGCACCTTGGTCCGCTGCGTCTCGCTCTGCGAGTCGGCGAGGGTGTGCATCACGAACTGGCGTGCGCTCCAGAACCGCCCCTTGTACGGCTTCGCGACGCGGTCGCGCTTCGGGTGGACCTGGACGACGGGCTGTTCCTCGGTGAACAGCAACCAGTCGCGGTCCTGTCGGGAGAGCTCACGCCACGGCACGTCGATGTCGTAGCCGAGCACCGCCGTGACGTCGCGCAGGTTCTTGCCCTGCCACGCCCCGGGCCACGCGGTGATCGCGCCATCGCGGATGCTCAACGACGGGTCGTGGACGGCCGAGGCCTCGGTGACCTCGTGGGCGATGCCGAGTCCGTGGCAGCGCGGGCAGGCCCCGGCCACGGTGTTCGGCGAGAACGAGTCGGACTCGAGCCGGTCGACGCCGGACGGGTACGTGCCGGCCCGCGAGAACAGCATGCGCATCGAGTTCGACAGGGTCGTCAGCGTGCCGACGGTCGAACGGCTGCTCGGGGCACCGCGGCGCTGCTGCAGGGCCACGGCGGGTGGCAAGCCGGTGATCGACTCGACGTGCGGCGTCGACCCCTGCGCGATGAGCCGTCGGGCGTAGGGAGCGACGGACTCGAGGAAGCGGCGTTGTGCCTCGGCGAACACCGTGCCGAACGCGAGCGAGGACTTGCCGGAGCCGGAGACGCCGGTGAAGGCGACGATGCGGTTGCGCGGGATGTCCACGTCGACGTCCTGCAGGTTGTGCTCACGGGCGCCGCGGACGCGGATGAAGTCGTCGGGCCCCGGTTGGTCGTCGGACACGGTCGAGCGGGGAGCGGGCATCTGCTCGATGGTAAGCGGGTGCTGCTGAACGTGGTGAAGGGCCGTCCCGGTTGCCCGGGGCGGCCCTTCACGTGTGGTGCGGTGCTGCGTGTGGTGCGGGGTGTTACTTGATCTGTGCGGTGATGGTGGCGGTGCCGACGAGGAGGCCGCGCTTGACGGCGTCGGTGCCGAAGGTCTTGTTCAGCAGGCCGGCGGCGTCTTCGGAGACGTGGACGGTGGTGCCGGTCAGGATGGCGTTGTCGCCCTCGAGCTGGAGGGGCTTGAGGGAGCCGCCCCAGAGCTCGAACAGGTACGCGTTGGACGCGGCGACCTTGCCGTTGACCAGGACGTCACCGTAGAGCTTGGAGGAGCCCGGGTTGACGACGAAGTTCTCGAGCGTGACGGTGGTGTCGCCGGCCTTGAGGGTGAGGCCGGAGTCGTCGTGGTTGAGCAGGCCCTGCACGTAGGGCTTGTAGTTGCCGTCCGGCGACCAGTACGTGACCGACCCGGCGGTGATCGGGAACGACACCGACCCGTCCGCGAGGGTCGCATCTCCCGAGACGCCGGGGGTGAGCTTGAGGGCGGTGAGGGCGTCGGTGAAGCCGGAGTCGAGCTTCACGGCGGTGGAACCACCGAGGACCTCGGGGACCGAGGCGACCGGTGCGGGGATCTTCGACGACGACGACGAGACCGTGTGGATCGCCGGGGTCGAGGCCTGGGCGGAGGAGATGCCGAACGCGGCACCGCCGAGCACGAGGGCGCCGGTCGTGGCGAGGGTGATGGAGGTCTTCAGGCTCTTGCGCATGGTGATCGTTTCCTTTGCTGAGGTGTCGCGCTCGGCGCGGCTGCTGTGTGCGCGCCGAACACACCCTGGTGCAGGGTGGAGAACCAGCAATGTGCGGCTGGTGAGCGCTCCGGGTGGTTCCCGGTCTGTGCAGGTGATTCGGGGGCCTCCGGCAAAAGGTTTGGACCGATCTGTCCTCGTTACCGGTCTGTGACCTTCGCGCCCTGGACGCGACCAGACGACGGACGGGAGGCCCGGTGCCAGCTGGCACCGGGCCTCCCGTCCGTCGTCCACGTGGGTTCAGAACGCCTTGCCGGGATTCAGGGTGCCCTCCGGGTCCAGGGCTTCCTTGACGGCACGGTGCATCGCAAGGACCCGCTCGCCCAGCTCCTGCCGCAGGCCCGGCAGCTTGAGCAGGCCGACACCGTGCTCACCCGTGACGGTGCCGCCGAGTGCCAGGCAGTCCGCGACGATCTGGTCGAACGCCTGCTTCGCGCGGGCCTTCGCGGCCTCGTCGCCCTCGGGAGCGATGATCAGCGGGTGCAGGTTGCCGTCGCCGGCGTGCGCGATGTTCGCGATGGTGACGTCGTGCGCCGCCGCAGTCGCCTGGATCCGTCGGAGCATCTCGGGCACCGCGCTGCGGGGCACGCAGATGTCCTCGGTGAGCACCGGTCCGAGCCGCTCGAGTGCCGGGTACGCGAGTCGCCGTGCCTGGAACAGCCGGTCGATGTCGTCGGGGTCCGTGGCGCGCTCGACGTCGGTGCCGCCGGCCTGCGCGAAGACGGCTGCGACCTGGTCGGCGAGCTCGTCCCCCGCGGCACCACGCTCGTCGACCCGGGCCAGCAGCAGGGTGTCGACGTCGGACGGCAGCCCGAGGTGCATCCAGTCGTCGACGGCCCGCAGGCAGGTCCGGTCCACGATCTCGAGTGCGGCGGGGATGATCCCGGCACGCGAGATCGCGGCGACGGCGTCCCCGGCGGCGCTGAGCGAGGGGAAGTACCCGATCACAGCACGTTCGTCGCGTCCGGCAAGGGGGAGTAGCTTGACGGTGACCGACACGACGATGCCGAGCGTGCCCTCGGACCCGACCATCAGGCCGGCCAGGTCGTACCCGGCGACGCCCTTCGCCGTGCGGCGTCCGAGCTCCACGACGGAACCGTCTGCCAGCACCACGGTCATCCCGAGCACGTAGTCGCGGGTGACGCCGTACTTCACGCAGCAGATCCCGCCCGCGTTCGTCGCGACGTTGCCGCCGATCGTCGAGATGGCCGAGCTCGCCGGGTCCGGCGGGTACCAGAGTCCGTGTTCCGCGACGGCGGCGCGCAGTGCGTCGTTGACCACACCGGGCTGGGCGACGGCGTAGCGCTCGTCGGTGTCCACCTCGAGCACCGCGTCCATCAGCTCGAGGGACAGGACGACCGATCCGGCCATCGCGTTCGCCCCGCCGGACAGCCCGGTTCCGGCGCCGCGCGGCACGACCCGCACGCCGGCGGCTGCCGCCCACCGGACGGTGGCGACGACGTCGTCGGTGCTGCGTGCGAGGACGACGGCGAGCGGTGCGGTGGAGTCGGCCCACTCGGCGTCGTCGTGGCGGTACCGCTCGAGCGACGCCGGGTCGCGGAGGACCTGGTCCGGCTCGAGCAGGTCGTCGAGGGCGGCTGTGTCGACGGCGTGACTGACGGTCATCGGTTCGGGGGTCCTTCCGGGCGCGGCGGTGCGGCGCCGACGACGATACCGCGCTGAGTGGACGACCCGTGTCGCCTGCCAGGGACGCCGGACGACGGTGAGGCACGCGGCGGATCCGTCGCGGTGAGCAAGGAGGCCCCGTGTACTTCCACGCACAGACCTGGATCAACGAGATCGCCGACGGCGAGCCCGACCCGGCAGCGGCCAACGCCCTGCAGGAAGGGCTCGGCGGGCAGTTCGGCGAGATGCGCACGATGATGCAGTACCTGTTCCAAGCGATGAACTTCCGCGGCCCGGCGGCGAAGCCGTACCGCGACCTCATCCAGGGCGTCGGCACCGAGGAGATCAGCCACGTCGAGCTCATCGGCACCACGATCTCCCGCCTGCTCGACGGCTCGCCCGAGTACACCGGCAAGCTCACCGACCCGCTCGACAAGCCGGGCGCGAAGGGTGCGACGCCGCTCAACATCGCGCTCGACACGAGCAACATCCACCACTACCTGGTCGGCGCCCAGGGTGCCCTGCCGGTCGACGCGGCCGGCAACCCGTGGAGCGGCAGCTACGTCTACAACTCCGGCAACCTGCCGCTCGACCTGCTCTACAACCTGATGCTCGAGTCCACCGGTCGGCTGCAGAAGTGCCGCATCTACGAGATGACGGACAACCCCACCGCCCGCAGCACCGTCGCGTACCTGATCGTCCGCGACCAGGCGCACGAGAACGCCTACGCGAAGGCGCTCGAGACCCTCGGCGTCGACTGGAAGACCCTGCTGCCGATCCCGAAGACGAACGCCGAGCGGTTCCCGGAGGTCAAGGAGCTCCTCGACCTCGGGCTGCAGAGCAAGCAGTACAGCTTCGACCTCGACGGGGCGTCCGAGGCGGGCAAGATCTTCCGCGGGGCGTCCCCGTCGAAGGACGGCACGGACCTGACGGCGACCGAGCAGGCCCCGGCTGGCGTGCCGTCGTTCATCGCTCTGGAGCGCCTCGAGGAGTTCGCTCCCGGTCTCGACGCCGACCTGCTGGCGCTCATCCAGCAGACGGCGGAGCTCGAGCTCGACGCCGTCGAGGTGAGCACGTACGGGCCGGTGGCCTGAACCTGCGCGGGCTCGCGGATCAGTCGAGGCAGAACTCGTTGCCCTCGACGTCCTGCATCACGATGCAGGACTCGTTGACCTGATCCGCGAGCATGCGGCGGAACTGCGTCGCGCCGAGCGCGACGAGGCGAGCGCTTTCTGCATCGAGCGCTGCGAGACGTTCCTCGCCGACCAGACCGGTGCCGACCCGGACGTCCAGGTGCACGCGGTTCTTCACCGTCTTGCCCTCGGGAACCCGCTGGAAGAACAGCCGCGGCCCGACGCCCGTCGGGTCGACGCACGCGAAAACGGAGTCCTGGTGCTCGGGCGGGAGCGAGGCGTTGAACGCCTGCCAGTCGTCGAACCCGGGCGGGGGAGCAGGCACCTCGTAGCCGAGGACCTCGCACCAGAACCGGGCGACCCGCTCCGGCTCGGCGCAGTCGAACGTCACCTGGACCTGTCGCACCGTTGCCATGCGCGCCAGGGTAGGCGCGCGGCGCGGGTCGCGCGCACCCGTTATGCGACGGACCACGAGTCGTTCGACGCGTGCACCGTCGGAACACTCGTGTTCCGACGCCGGAACAGAAGTGTCAGTCAGTGCTTCCCGCGGAGGCGACCGATGCCGAGGACGATCGCCACGACGACCATGCCGAGGACGACGCCGGCGACCGCCGAGACTGCGGTGTCGACGATCCACGTGATGACCGGGCCCGTGGCCTCGATCGCGTGCTCGATCGCGTGCAGCAGGTCGTACGGGCCGTGCCAGAAGGTCTCGGCGAGGTTCGCGATGACCAGGTGCCCGCCCACCCAGAGCATGGCCACGGTGCCGATGACGCTGATGACCCGGAAGACGGTCGGCATCGCCCGCACGATCCGCGCTCCTGTGCGACGGGTCCGGCGGACCGAGTTCTTCATCATCTGCAGACCGACGTCGTCGATCTTCACCAGCAGGGCCACCGCGCCGTAGACGACCGCGGTCATGACGAGCCCGATCACGATGAGTGCACCGAGTGTCGGCCAGAGCCCGAGGTCGGGGTCGAGACCGGCCAGGGCGATGAGCATGATCTCGGTGCTCAGGATGAGGTCGGTCCGGATGGCGCCGAACACGAGCTTCGGTTCGGTGACCGAGTCGGTGGAGCCTGCGCCGTGGTGGACACCGAACCACTCGGTGACCTTCTCCGCGCCCTCGAAGCACAGGTACGTCCCGCCGATGAGCAGGAGGTACGGCAGCACCCAGGGCGCGAACGCGGTGAGCAGCAGCGCCAGCGGGATGATGATGATGAACTTGTTGAACAGGCTGCCGAGCGCGATGCGCCCGACGACCGGCAGTTCCCGGGCCGGCGCGAGTCCCTGCACGTACTGCGGAGTGACCGCGGCGTCGTCGATGACGACCCCGGCGGTCTTCGCGCTCGCCTTCAGGGCCGCGGAGAGGATGTCGTCCACCACGGCGAGCAATCCGACTGACATGACTTCGTTCTCCGCTCGTCCGGGCCTGTGACGGTGCTCAGCGTAGTGGGCGCGGCGGACCCTGAACGCCGCCGGGGCGCCGTCCGTAGGCTGAGGCCATGGCTGACTTCACCGCTGCACAGGCCGCCGTCGTGCGGATCGAACGCGCCGAGGAAGGGCGTTGGGACCTCACGGTGATCAGCGACTCGGGCGTGAAGATGGGGCACGGCGTGTACCTGTTCGACGCCGCGCACGACGACGCCGAGGACGAGCAGGCCGCCGCACTCGACTTCGTGCGCGACTACGGCTTCCGGTTCGAGCGCGACGCCGTGCAGGCTGACGGCGCGGACGCATACTGGGCGCCGCTGCTGCCGTCCGACCAGCAGTAGCCGGCTACAGGGACGCGATCAGCCGCTCGACCCGCATCCGGATGTCGTCGCGGATCGGGCGGACCTGCTCGATCCCCAGCCCGGCCGGGTCGTCGAGGTCCCAGTCCTCGTACCGCTTGCCGGGGAACACCGGGCAGGCGTCCCCGCAGCCCATGGTGATGACGACGTCCGACTCGCGCACGGTCTCGGTCTCGAGCACCGCCGGTCGGGCGTCGGCGATGTCGATGCCCTGCTCGGCCATGGCCTGCACGGCAACGGAGTTGACCTGATCGGCGGGCTCGCTGCCGGCGGAGAACACCCGGACGCGGTCACCGGCGAGGTGCTGCAGCCACCCCGCGGCCATCTGGGAGCGTCCGGCGTTGTGGACGCACACGAACAGGACGGCGGGGCGGTCGGTCATGCGCCCATCATCCCAGCGCTGACGCCTCGAACCCGATCAGCCACGTGACGCCGAACGCGTCCCGCACGGTGCCGTCCCAGTCGCCCCACGGCCGTTGCTGCAGGGCGTCGACGACCGTGCCGCCCTCGGCGAGCGCGTCGAACCAGCGCCGCAGCACGTCGGGTTCTTCGGCCCCGAGGAGCGAGAACAGCAGGCCGGTCGCCACGAACGGCTCGTCGGTTTCGCTCGCGTCCGCGGCGAAGAGCTGCAGCCCGCCGGTGAGCTGTCCGTGGGCGACCGCGTCGGCGGGGCCGTCGGTCCGTGAGAAGTCGGCGTAGGTCGCGATCTGTACCTCGCCGCCGAAGACACCCTGCCAGTGCTCGAGGGCCTGCCTGGCGGTGCCGGCGAACTGGAAGTACGGCGACGGTCCGGTGACGTTCATGCCCGGACGATACCGCTGGACGACGGCGCGCGTCCGCTCGTCAGGCGCTCGGTGCGATGCCGTCGAACGCGCGTCGCAGGATCGCGGCCGCGTCGGGGTCGTCGCCCGTGGCCCAGGTGGTGATCGCCACGTCGAAGCAACCGAGGGCTGCCTGCACGAGGACCCGTGCCCGCAGGTCGGCGTCGGGCCCGTGGAGATGCTCGACGACGAGGGGCGTCAGGACGTCCGCCCAGGCCTGGTGCTTCTCGAGGTTCCGTGCGCGCAGTGACGCGGTGCTCGTCATCACGCGGACGGACCGTCGACCGGTCTCGGGGTCGTCGGTGCTGCCGCGCTCGAGCATCTCGGCGAACGCCTCGCGCAGCGCGGGCCACACCGGTTGGGTCGTCGACCGCGACCGGAACGCCTCGGCGAGGGCGTCCCGGTGTCGCGCGGGGTCGCCGATGACGGCGTCCTCCTTCGCGGGGAAGTACCGGTGGAAGCTCCGCGCCGAGATCCCCACCTCGGCGGCGACCTGCTCCACGGTGACGTTGTCGAACCCGTCGGTGTCGAACCGCTCGAGGGCCACGGCGGCGATGCGCGCGCGGACGGCATCGCGGGTGATGTCCCTCAGGCCGGTTCGCACGTCGCTCACGGGGCCGATCGTACCGCGATGTCACCTTCGGTCCAAGTTGTCAGACTCCGACAGTAGTGGCGTACAGTGCCACTCGCATGACCACCACACGTCACGAAGGGACGGCACCATGCAGCAACGCACCCTCGGCCGACAGGGCCTCACCGTCAGCGCCATCGGCTACGGCGCCATGGGTACCACGTTCGCGTACGGACCCGGCGACGACACCGAGTCGGTCGCCGCGATCCGGCACGCCCACGAACTCGGCGTCACGCACTTCGACACGGCCGAGCTGTACGGCTGGGGGACCGGCGAGCGGCTCCTCGGCGCGGCGCTCGCCCCGATCCGCGACGAGGTGACGATCGCCACGAAGTTCGGGTTCACGCCCGAGGCCTACGCACCGGACTCCCGACCGGAGCACATCCGGCAGGTGGTGGACGCCAGCCTGCAGAACCTCGGCACCGACTCGATCGACCTGCTCTACCAGCACGTGCACGACCCGGCTGTCCCGATCGAGGACGTCGTCGGCGTGATGCAGGAGTTCGTGCAGGCTGGCAAGGTCCGGTACCTCGGCCTGTCGAACACCGATGCCGACCAGATCCGCCGTGCCCATGCGGTCCACCCGATCTCGGCGTTCCAGACCGAGTACTCCGTCTTCTCGCGGGAGTCCGAGGCGCTCTTCCCCCTCGTCGACGAGCTCGGCATCGGCGTCGTCGCGTACTCGCCGCTGGCGCGCGGGTTCCTGAGCGGTGCCGTGCAGCCCGCGAGCGCCTACGCGGCCGACGACATCCGGCAGCAGCTCGAGTGGTGGGCGCCGGAGCGCTTCGACGCGAACGTCGCCGTCGTCGCCGCGCTCACCGAGATCGCCGATGTGAAGGGCGTCTCGCTCTCGCAGCTCGCGCTGGCCTGGATCCTGGCGAAGCGCGCCGACCTGGTCCCGATCCCCGGATCGCGCAACCCCGGACGCGTCGCCGAGAACGTCGCCGCCGCCGCGGTGCGGCTCACTGACGACGAGGTGGCGCGCATCGACGCGCTGTCGCGCGACGTCCGTGGGAAGCGAGCGATGGGCTGAGCCCGGCCGGGTGCCGGACGGGAGGCCCGTGGCACGCCCGCCACGGGCCTCCCGTCCGTCCGGTGGTCGTGTCCAGGGTGCGTCTCAGGCGAGCAGGGCGAGTGCGCGGTCCACGACGTCCTCCGGTCGGCCGTCGCCGTGCAGGGCCCACCAGGTGAGGGCCGCGCTCGCCGCGGC